>NZ_DAOQZV010000053.1:0-7477 GCF_035343835.1 Nostocoides sp.
TGCTCGAACCGGTCCGCGCCACGCGTTTCGTGACGCCCCTGCGCGAGGGCGGCAGTCTGCCGGGCATCGTTGAGGCCGACGATCTCGGGACCTATGTCGCGAAGTTCCGCGGCGCCGGACAGGGCCTGAAGGTGCTGGTGGCCGAAGCCATCGTCGGCGAGCTCGCCCGCGCCCTCGATGTCCCGACGCCACGCCTGGTCGTGATCGACCTGCCCGCGGCGATTGCCAGGTACGAAGCCGACGAGGAGGTCCAGGATCTCCTCTCGGCCAGCGTCGGACGCAACCTCGGCGTCGACTTCCTCCCCGGCTCCTTCGGCTACGACGGCTCTCGACCTCCCACTCCCGAAGCTGCCGCCGACATCATCTGGCTCGACTCCTTCACAGCCAATGTCGACCGCACCTGGGCAAACCCGAATCTCCTTGTCTGGCATGGCACAACGTGGGCAATCGACCACGGCGCTGCGCTCTATTTCCACCACAGCTGGCCGCGCCGCGAACCCGACCCCAGCAGGTTCGCCGCCCTCCCCTTCGACGCTTCGAAGCACGTCCTCGCCGATATCGCCGGGCCGGTCGGCGGGGCCCACGAACGACTCGCGCCGCGCGTGACCGACGCGCTTGTGACCACGATCCTGGAGTCCGTCCCCGACGATTGGCTCGAACCGACACCCTGGCTCCCGGATCCCGGCGCCGCCCGACAGGCGTATGCCGCCCACCTCCGCGCCCGCCTCGACAACGCCACCGCGTGGCTCCCGGGCGGCACGCCATGACCGCCATTCCCTACCAGTACGTCGTGCTCCGTTGCGTGCCCCGGGTCGATCGCGAGGAGTTCACCAACGTCGGCGTCGTCCTCTTCGCCGACGCCGTCGACTACCTCGACGCGGCTTTCCACCTTGACGCGACCCGTTTGAACGCCTTCGCCCCCGGCCTCGACCTCGCTGACGTCGACGCCGCCCTCACCGTCGTGTGTGACGTATGCCGTGGCGTCACCGGCCGGGGCCGGCCCACGTTGGCCACCCCCGGCAAACGCTTCGGCTGGCTTGCCGCGCCCCGGAGCACGGTCGTCCAGCCCGGTCCGGTACACGGCGGCGTCACCCACGACCCGGCCGCCCAGCTGCACGCACTGGCCGATCGCCTTGTGCGGGCCTGACGAGGGCCCTATTCACCAAAGGCAGCCAGCGCGTAGATCAGAATGAACCGAGGAAGAACATCGCGCCCAGCCACACAGACTCGCGCTCCTCGTGCGCTTCGACGAGGAGCTCCTGAACACCAGATAGAGCAGCGCCGCGGCGCCGAAGGCAAGGACCGCGCTCATCACCGTCGTGCTGATCGAGGCGAGGAAGAGGACCGAGCCGATCGCCCCGACGGCGGTCATCAGCCCCAGCATCGTGCAGATCAGCACGGCCCGCCGCGGGCTGTTGCCTGACTCGGTCAGCTCGGCGACCACCGAGAGCCCGAGGAAGAGGATTTCCAAGGTGAGCGCGACCGGGCGGACGGACTGCGGCCACAACTGCGCCGATGGTCGACGCAGCGACGGGGAAGCCGACGAGAGCAGCCGCCGTACCGACAAGACTCATGCGTGACAGCGTAGGCACGTGTGAGTCGCGCGACCACTCAGGCGAGACATACCCGCACCCGTATGCTGCCACTCACCCCACTCGCCCGCTTCTGCACCCGTCACGACTACCTGCTCGTGGCACGCACGTGGCTCACGACACGCGTAACGCCCACGCCGCAACCGCGCCGGCCGCCGCGACATTCAGCGAGTCGACTCCGCCGCGCATCGGGATGCGCACGGTGTGGTCGACGGCCGCCAGGGTGCGCGTTGTGAGTCCGTCACCCTCGGTCCCGAGCACCAGGGCAAGCCGCTCCGGCGGGTCGGCGGCGAGCTCGTCGAGGGTGACCGAGTGTTCACTCAACGCCAACGCCACTGTCGTGAAGCCGAGCGCGCGCAAGGCATCGACCGACCCGGGCCAGGGATCGATCCGTGTCCACGGGACCTGAAAGACCGTGCCCATCGAGACGCGAATTGCTCTGCGGTACAACGGATCCGCGCACCGCGGCGTCACGAGCACGGCGTCGATCCCCAGGGCGGCGGCGCTGCGGAAAGCGGCGCCGACGTTGGTGTGGTCGACGATGTCCTCCAGCACGAAGACCCGTCGCGCACCGGCCAGCACCCGATCCAGCTCGGGCAGCGGTCGACGCTCCATCGATGCCAACGCGCCCCTGTGCAGGTGGAAGCCGGCCAAGGCTTCGATGGTCGCTGCGTCACCGGTGTAGACCGGAATACCATCGCGTTCGGCCGCGGCCACCAGATCCACCAGATCGCTCAGCCAGCGCCGGCCCATCAGATACGACCGCGGCCGATACCCCGCGGCCATCGCCCGCCGGATCACCTTCTCCGACTCGGCGATGAACAACCCCATCTCAGGTTCCGCCCGCGTGCGCAGCGCGACGTCGGTCAGCCCGACATAGTCGCGCAGGGCCGAGTCGCCTAGGTCAGTGAGTTCGATCGGCATACGGGAGAAGGACTTTCGCGGGTCAGGGGAAGAAGACGATCTTGACGATGCCGACGATGCCGACGGCGATGATGATGCCCCGCAGCACAGGAGCCGGCAGGCGTCGACCGACGCCCGCACCGATCAAGCCGCCGGTGATGGTGCCCAGCGCGATGTAGAGCACGACCCACCAGTCGATGTGCTCCGGTGCCGCGATCAGGAAGACGATGGCGGCGATCAGGTTCGCGGTCGTCGCCAGGACGTTCTTGTAGCCGTTGAGCGTCTGCAGGCTCCCGTGCGCGAGGGTGCTGAGCAGACCCATGAGGATCACGCCCTGCGCCGCGCCGAAGTAGCCTCCATAGGTGCCGGCGAGCAGGATGCCGGCCAGCAGGGCCAGCCGTTGCGATCGCGGGCCGACGAGCACACCTGTGTTGGACGAGACAACCGACGACACCGCGTCCCGCGCCTCCGCGGCATCGTGCCGCGACCGCGCCCACGCCTGGATCCGCGGCCCGAAGACGACGAGCAGCAGCCCGAGCAGGATCAGCACTGGCACGATCGCCGCGAAGGCCTCGCTCGGTAGGACCAACAGAAGCAGCGCCCCGGCAGCCGAGCCGACGAGCGAGACCGGGACCAGGCGAGCCAGCCCGCGCCCATGCCCGGCCAACTCCCGGCGGTAGCCGAACGTCGCGCTCAGGCCGCCCGCGACCATACCGACGTTGTTGGAGATGTTCGCGGTGACCGGCGGGAAGCCGAGCAGCAGCAGCGTGGGGAAGGTGATCAGCGAGCCCGAGCCGACAATCGCATTGATGGTCCCCGCCCCGACCCCGGCCGCAATGATCGCCAGGGCGTCGAGAATGGACACCACGTCACCTTATGCAGGACCGGGGCCGAACAGCCGGGTGCCCCGCGGGGCGAGACGTGATCGCTCGCGCTGCGGGGCACCCGGGGAACTTCTGCACCAGTCAGCGCATCAGCCCTGCGCACCGGGCTCGGGACGGGGTGCCGGCGGTGCGACCGGCGCGGGCTCGCCATACGGGAACTGCGGCATGGGCGAGGCGATCGGCGGCGGAGCGGGCAGCGCTCGCTCGCTCTCGGCGACGCGCGGCTGGACACGCGGCGCCGGGGCACCGTGCTGGTTCGCCTCCGACTCGACCTGGCCGGCTTGCCCGCGCGCCTCTTCCAGCGCCTTGGCCGGGTCCTCGAGCGTGGTGGCGGCGAAGGGGTTGGCCAGGTCGTCGTCACCGGGCTGCCATTCCTCGTCTTCCTCCGGCTGCACGCCCGTCATACCGCCGAGGGTGTTACCGATCCCGCGCAGGGCGTCGGTGACCTCGGAGGGGATGATCCACATCTTGTTGGAGTCGCCGCGGGCGAGTTGCGGGAGCACCTGGAGATATTGGTAGGCGAGCAGCTTTTGGGTCGGCTTGCCGCGGTGGATCGCGTCGAAGACCTGCTGGATGGCCCGCGCCTGGCCCTGGGCTTCCAGCACGCGGGCCTGGGCCGAACCCTCGGCCCGCAGGATCTGCGACTGCTTCTCACCCTCGGCGGTGAGGATCTGACTCGCCTTGACGCCCTCGGCGTTGAGGATGGCGGCGCGGCGGTCGCGCTCGGCCTTCATCTGCTTCTCCATCGACTCCTGCACCGAGTGCGGTGGGTCGATGGCCTTCAGTTCGACGCGATTGACGCGGATGCCCCACTTGCCGGTCGCCTCGTCGAGCACTCCGCGCAGCTGGCCGTTGATCTGGTCGCGGCTGGTCAGCGTCTGCTCCAGGTCGAGCGAGCCGATGACATTGCGCAATGTGGTGACGGTCAGTTGCTCGATGCCCTGGATGAAGTTGGCGATCTCGTAGACCGCAGACTTCGCGTCGATCACCGAGTAGTAGATGACGGTGTCGATATTGACGACGAGGTTGTCGCTGGTGATGACCGGCTGCGGCGGGAAGCTGACGACCTGCTCACGCAGGTCGATATTGGCGCGCACCTTGTCAACGAAGGGCACCAGGAAGTGGATCCCGCCTTCGAGCGTGCGCGAATAGCGACCGAGCCGCTCGATGATCAGCGAGGTCTGTTGCGGCACGATCCGGACGGTGCGCAGCACCACGATCACGGCAAAAACCAAGAACAGGAAAAGGACGATCAGTCCTGGTTCCATGTCTTCTTCTCTCTCTCGTCAGATGTTGACAGCCCCTGTGGCCGCCCCCCCTTGCACTGCTTCGATTCGCCTGTGGCACAAATGGTTCCGTATGCCGTTCGCTCACCTGTCGGCGATCGCCTGCTCCCCGCTGACGATCGCCGTCGCCCCATGGATAGCGATCACGCGCACCTCGTGGCCGGCTTCGCACACCCGGCCGCCGGCGGCGATCCGAGCCGACCAGATCTCGCCGCCCAGCTTGACCCGACCGTCGTGCTCGGTGACGGCCTGGACGACGTGGGCGGTGCGCCCGACGAGGGCGGAGGAGCCGATGCCGCTGTCGGTGATGCCATCGGTGAACTTGGCCTTCACCAGCGGGCGGACGAGGAAGACCAGGAGGGCGCCGACCACGGCGGCGATGATCGCGGCTGCGGGGAAGGGCGCCCCGAACGCGGCGGCCAGGCTGCCTGCCAGCGCGCCCCCGGCGAGCATGACGAAGACGAAGTCGACGGTCGCGACCTCGATGGCACCCAGGGCGATGGCCAGACCCAGCCAGCCCAACCATTGGTTGTCGCCCAGCCAGTCCATAGTCTTTTCTCCTTTGTCGCTATCAACGGTCAGTCGGCTGATGGCGTTCCGGTTGCCGAGCGCGCCGAGAATCGGTCGCCGTACTGCTCCAGGACCAACTCCATGCCGAAGGTGGCCGACAGATTGGCCGCGGTGAGAGTGATTTCGATGGGGCCCTGCGCGACCACCTCGCCGTCACGCAGCAGAAGGACGTCGGTGAAGTTCGGCGGGATTTCCTCGACGTGGTGAGTGATCAGGACCAGCGCCGGTGCTTCGATGTCGCCGGCGAGTTGCCCGAGCCGCGCGACCAGATCCTCGCGGCCACCAAGGTCGAGCCCGGCGCCGGGCTCGTCCAGCAGGAGCAACTCCGGATCGGTCATCAGCGCGCGGGCGATCTGGACGCGCTTGCGCTCTCCCTCGGAAAGGGTGCCGTAGACACGCTCGCGTAGGTGGCCGGCGCCGAGCGCGTCCAGCAGCTCGTCCGCGCGACCCTCGTCCATGCGGTCATACCGCTCGTGCCAGCGGCCGACGACGCCATAGGAGGCGGTGACCACCACATCGCTGACTCGCTCCCCGGCGGGAATGCGTTCGGCTAGTGCGGCCGAGGCCAGGCCGATCCGTGGGCGCAACTCGAAGACGTCCACCGCGCCGAGCACTTCGCCCAGGATGCCGGCGACGCCGGCGGTGGGGTGCATTCGACCGGACGCCACCTGCAGCAGCGTCGTCTTGCCCGCACCGTTAGGCCCGAGCACGACCCAGCGCTGGCCCTCCTCGACCTCCCAGTCGATCTCGCGGACGAGGAACTTCCCACCGCGCACGACACTGACGCCGGCGAAGGCGAGGACGTCACTCATGGCGTCGACAGTAATACAGCGGGACGGCCCGTCGGACGGGGACACCGGGCGGCTACCCTCGCTCCGTGACGAGCAACGCCTCCCCCCAGCCGGGGATGGGACCGGTCGCCGGCGAGACCTTCGTCGCGGCGCTGCGGGGGGCCGCACCATACGTTCATATGCACCATGGGCGCACCTTCGTCATCGTCGTCCCCGGCGAGATCTGCGCGCGTGACGACATCGACCGACTGCTCGGTGACATCGCGTTGCTCGCGAGCCTGGGGGTGCGCCTGGTGCTCGTGCACGGCGCCCGCCCGCAGATCGAAAGGGAGCTGCGCATCCGGGGGGTCGAACCGGCATTCGCTGGCGATCTGCGGATCACCGACGCGGCCACCATGGAGGCGGTCAAGGCGGCCGTCGGAGTGCTGCGGATGGATCTCGAAGCCCGGCTCGCCGCCAGCCGGAGTGTGACCGTGCGCGAGGAGTCGCAGCCGCGGGTCGTCGGGGGCACGTGGGTGACGGCCAAACCGCTCGGGGTGCGCGGGGGCGTCAATCACGAGCTGACGGGGGAGGTTCGCCGGATCGACATCGCGCAGATCCGCCAAGCCGTCGAGTTGGGTCAGATCGTCCTGCTCTCCCCGATCGGCTACTCCCCCACCGGCGAGACCTTCAACCTGCGCAATGCCGATATTGCTGAGGCTGTTGCCAAGGGACTGGGCGCGGACAAGCTCATCTTCATCATGGAGTCCGAACCAGGGTCTTGGCGGATGGCCCTCGATGCCGGCGACGCGGGACAACTCTCGCTCACCCAAGCGGGTGCGCTCGCGGGGCAGGAGCAGACCGAACGGCAGCTGTCCGCGGAGGACCGCAACTGCCTGCGCGCCGGCGTGTCCGCAGTGCGGTCGGGCGTGCGGCGCGTGCATCTGCTCGGCACCGCCGGCCACTCCCCCTTGTTGCGCGAGCTCTACACGCGCGACGGCGCCGGGCTGATGATCGCGGCCGACGACGACTACGACGCCATCCGGCCTGCCACGGTCGAGGACGCGCGCGCCATCGCGGAACTCATCCGGCCGCTGGAGGACCAGGGTGTGCTGCGTCCGCGCAGCCGCGAGCAACTCGAGATCGATATCGCGACCTTCTCGGTGATCGTCCGCGACGGCATGGTCATCGCCTGCAACGCCCTCGTGGAGTATGCCGACGATCTTGCGGCGGAGTTCGCGTGCGTCGTCGTGCACCCGGAATATCGTCGCCGCGACCTGGCCGCCGCGCTCCTGCGGCGTGCCCGGGCGAGGGCACGCGCGCGCGGCTATCGCCGACTGTTCGCGCTCACCACGCAGACGCCGCATTGGTTCCTCGAGCACGGCTTCACCCCGGGCACCGTGGCCGACCTGCCCACGGCCAAAGCCCGGACGTATGACGCCTCCCGTGCTTCGCTGGTCGTGGTCCTCGAC
>NZ_DAOQZV010000053.1:7577-15991 GCF_035343835.1 Nostocoides sp.
GACCTCGCGGTAGACCTCCATGGTTCGGTCGCCGATGCTCGCCCAGGAGAAGGAGTCGACGGCGCGCTTGCGGCCCGCCAGGCCCATTGCCCGCGCCCGGTCGGTGTCGCTCACCGCGTCGTTCATCGCCGCGGCCAGGTCGGCCACGAACTTGTCGGGATCGACGGGGGTGCCGGTGCCGTCCTGGACCTGCTCGATGGGCACCAGCCAGCCGGTCTCACCGTCGACGACGACCTCCGGGATGCCCCCCGTCGCTGTCGCGACCACGGGCAACTCGCACGCCATGGCTTCGAGGTTGACGATGCCGAGCGGCTCATAGACCGACGGGCACAAGAACACCGTCGAAGAGGTCAGCAGCGCGGTGACTTCGTCCCGCGGCAACATCTCGGGGATCCAGATGACGCCCTCGCGCGTGGCCTTGAGGTTGTCCATCAGCCCCTCGACCTCGGCCATGATCTCCTTGGTGTCGGGCGCGCCCGCACACAGGATCAACTGGACGTCCGGCGGCAGCTCCGCGGCCGCCCGCAGGAGATAGGGCAGGCCCTTTTGCCGGGTGATCCGGCCGACAAAGATCGCCGATCGCTTGTCGGGGTCAACGCCGTGCTTCCTGACGACGTCAAGATCGTTATTCGGTTGCCAGAGAACCGAATCGATGCCGTTGTGGACGACCTTGACCTTATCGGGGTCGATCGATGGGTAGCTGCGCAACACGTCCTCGCGCATCCCCGCGCTGACCGCGATGACGGCGGCAGCGGCTTCATACGCCGACTTCTCGATCCACGACGAGAGGCGGTAGCCGCCGCCGAGCTGCTCGGCCTTCCACGGCCGCATCGGCTCCAGGCTGTGCGCACTGATGACGTGGGGCATCCCGCCGAGCAGGCTCGCCACATGGCCCGCGAAGTTGGCGTACCACGTATGCGAGTGCACCAGGTCCGCGCCCGCCGTGCCGGACACCATCGACAGGTCCACGCCCATCGTCTGAATGGCGGCGTTGGCATCCGCCAGTTCCGGCAGATCGGGATACGAGTAGGTGTCGGCCTCGTCTCGCGGGCCGCCGAAGGCGTGCACCCTGACGGTCATGTCGCCTCGGTCGCGCAGCGCACGAACCAGTTCTTGGACATGCACCCCGGCGCCGCCGTAGATGGTCGGTGGGTATTCCTTGCTGAGAATGTCGACGCGCACATGGAGAACCTAGTAGCTCGACCGCCGCTCTGCCACAGGTGATCCCGAACATTCCATGACCATCCCACGCGCGACGGCCCCTCCACCCAATAGGTTGGTGCCATGGCTGCTGGGAAAGACCCGAAGGTTCTTGTCATTGTTCTCGCGGGTGGCGAGGGCAAGCGTCTGATGCCGCTGACGGCTGACCGCGCGAAACCCGCTGTCCCCTTCGGCGGGATCTACCGCCTCATCGATTTTGCCCTGAGCAATGTCGTCAACTCCGGCTATCGACAAATCGTCGTGCTGACGCAATACAAGTCGCACAGCCTCGACCGCCACATCACCAAGACGTGGCGGATGTCGACGATGCTCGGTGGCTATGTCGCGCCCATCCCGGCGCAGCAACGCATGGGCAAGTCCTGGTACCTCGGCAGTGCCGACGCGATTTACCAGTCGCTGAACACGATCAAGGACGAGAAGCCGGACATTGTCGCCGTCCTCGGCGCCGACCACGTCTACCGCATGGACTTCTCCCAGATGGTCGACCAGCACATCGCCACCGGCGCGGGTGTCACCGTCTCGGCGATCCGCCAGCCGATCTCGCTCGCCGACCAGTTCGGCGTGATCGAGGTCGACGCCGCGAACCCCAACAAGATCCAGGCTTTCCGCGAAAAGCCCACGGACGCAGTCGGTTTGCCCGATGCCCCCCACGAGGTGCTCGCGTCGATGGGGAACTATGTCTTCGATGCCGACGTGCTCGTCGACGCCGTGACGAAGGACCACGACCTCGAAGGCAGCAAGCACGACATGGGCGGCGACATCGTCCCCGCCTTCGTCAGTCAGGGTGCCGGCTATGTCTACGACTTCAAGAACAACGAGGTCGACGGAAGCACCGATCGTGACCGCGGCTACTGGCGCGATGTCGGGACGATGGACTCCTACTACGACGCGAACATGGACCTCGTGAGCATCCAGCCGGTCTTCAACGTCTACAACTACGATTGGCCGCTCTACACCAGCTACGGCCCGCTGCCGCCTGCCAAGTTCGTCCACGGCCACCACGGCCGCTTCGGCGAAGCGCTCAACTCGATCGTCTCCCCTGGCGTGATCATCTCCGGTGGCCGAGTCACCGGATCGGTCATCAGCCCCAAGGTCCGCGTGCGCAGCTACTCCGAGATCTCCGACTCCGTCCTGATGGACGATGTCGAAGTCGGCCGCAGCTGCCAGATCCGCCGGGCGATCATCGACAAGGGCGTCGTCATCCCCGAGGGCACCAATATCGGCGTCGACCACGACCACGACCGCGCGCGCGGTTTCGAGGTCACCGATTCCGGACTCGTCGTCATCGGCAAGGAGCAGTTCGTCACTCCGTGACGTTTGCGGTGCCCGTATGCTGCGCCCGGCCTCCGTGTGGAGGCCGGGCGCGCATACGGTTGGGGGGTGATTGCCCCGAGCGACCTGCCCCGGCGCCTGCTGATCGTCAGTGATGTCGACTCCACCTTCATCGGTCAGGAGGTCATCGAACTCATCGCGCGCCGGGCCGGCTCTGAGTCCGAGGTGGCCGAGGTCACCGAGGCGGCCATGCGTGGCGAGCTCGACTTCGCCGAGAGCCTCCAGGCCCGCGTCGCGACCTTGGCCGGGCTGCCGGTCGCGGTGCTGGACGAGGTCCGTGCCGACGTGACCTTGACACCGGGTGTTCCCGAGCTGCTGGCCTGGGCCGCTGAGCGAGGCCACGTCGTGGCGCTCGTCTCCGGCGGCTTTCACGAAGTCGTCGATCCTCTGGCCGCCACCCTCGGCATCCGGCATGTCCGCGCCAACCGGCTCGAAGTCAGCGATGGAATCCTCACCGGCAACCTCGATGGTCCGATCGTCGATCGGGCCGGAAAGGCGGCCGCGCTGGAGGAGTTCGCCCGCGCCGAGGATATCGCCCTGTCCGCCACGGTGGCCGTGGGCGACGGCGCCAACGATCTCGACATGATCGCCGCCGCCGGCCTGGGTGTCGCCTTCGCCGCCAAGCCGCTTGTCGCTGACCAGGCTCAGCGCACACTGCCCGGACCCCGGCTCGATGCCCTGATCCCGCTGCTGGAGAACTGGACGCCCTGAACTGGACGCCCTGACCGGTCAGCGCGCCGGGGCGGACGCTGCCGGGCAACCGCGCGCCCACTAGGCTGACGCAATGGTTTCCCCGGCTGTGCCCCTGCGAAAGTTGCTCATCATCGGCGGCGCCGAAGATCGAGTGGGCAAGGCCAAGATTCTGCGCCGTTTCGTCAAACTCGCCGGGGGTAAAGAAGCACGGATCGTGATAATTCCCACCGCGTCGTCCTTCCAGGACGAGGTCGTCGCCGCTTATAGGCAGGTGTTCGCCCGGTTCGGCGCCACCGGGTGCGCGATCGTCAACCCCCGCACCCGGAGCGAGGCCGACGACGCGAGCCTCGTCCAGGCCCTGGACGAGGCCACCGGCGTCTTCATGAGCGGCGGCAACCAACTCAAGCTGAGTCAGATCTTCGCCGGGACGGCGTGCGGCGAGGCGATCCTGCGCGCCCACCGGCGCGGCGCGGTGGTCGGCGGGACCTCGGCCGGCGCGTCGATCATGAGCGAGTTCATGATCTCCCTCGGTGATGAGTCGGTCACGCCGCGCCAGCGCACCAGCCAGCTCACGCACGGGCTCGGCCTGCTCGACGGCGTCATCGTCGACCAGCACTTCGCCCAACGTCAGCGCTACGGCCGCCTGATGTCGATCGTCGCCTCCTCGCCTAACCTCATCGGAATCGGCATCGACGAGGACACCGCGATCGAGGTCACCGACAATCGCGAGCTGACCGTCATCGGGCGGGGTGCGGCATACGTCCTGGATTGCCGTCGGGCGATCACCGACGCGCCCGAGGCGCGCACGGGCGCGCCGCTCTTGGTGTCGGGTGCGATCGTGCACTCGCTTCCCGCAGGCGCGACGTTCGACATCACCAAGCTGATGCTCACCGACTTCGTCGAGCAGCATCCCGATCTCGGCGTCACGGTCACGGCCGCGGCGTCCTCTCGTCCCTAGCCAGCCCACCGAAAGAGTTATGCACGCATGAGCACCGAGCGCCCCACGCCCACCGGTCCGCTGGCACCGGATCTGCGCATCCTCGAAGAACGCGTCTACCGAGGTGGGAACGTCTGGTCTTACGACCCAGCCATCCACCTGGTCATGGATCTCGGTGTGCTGGAGGGCTATCCGACCGACACGATCCCCGGATTCACCGACCGGCTCATCGAGATGCTGCCGGGTGTCGCGAGCCACAGTTGCTCCCGCGGCCACGAGGGCGGATTCGGCGAACGGCTGCGTGAAGGCACCTGGCTCGGCCATGTCGCCGAGCACATCGCCTTGCAGTTGCAGCAGGAGGCCGGGCACGACCAGCGGCGGGGCAAGACCCGGATGGTGCGCGGTCGCACCGGTGTCTACAACGTCGTCTACGGCTACTCCGACGAGGGCGTCGCCCTGATGGCCGGACGGCTCGCCGTGCGTCTGATCAATCACCTGATCGCACCGGAGGACGGCTTCGACTTCGAGGCCGAGCTGGAGAACTTCCTGCGTAGCGCGGAGCGCACGGCCTTCGGTCCGTCGACGGCGGCGATCCTCGAGGAAGCGGTCAGCCGGGATATCCCTTACATCCGCCTCAACTCCGCATCGCTGGTGCAGCTGGGGCAGGGGGTTTACGCGCAGCGCATCCGAGCCACGATGACCTCCAAGACCGGTGCGCTGGCCGTCGACATCGCCAGCGACAAGGACATGACGATCAAGCTCCTGGGGTCGGCGGGCCTGCCGGTGCCGAAGCAGGAGACCTGCCGCACCGTCGAGGGCGCGGTGGCCGCGGCCCGTCGGATCGGGTTCCCCGTGGTCGTCAAGCCCCTGGACGGCAACCACGGACGTGGCGTCGGTCTCGACCTGATGTCGGACGACGACGTTCGCGCGGCTTTCGTTGTGGCGCAAGAGGAGTCGCGCCGCGGCTGGATCATCGTCGAGTCCTTCATCACCGGCAAGGACTACCGCTGCCTGATCGTTGGCGGACGCATGCAGGCCATCGCGGAACGGGTGCCTGCCCATGTCGTCGGGGACGGCACTCATACGGTCGAGGAACTCGTGCGGATCACCAACGCCGACCCGCGGCGCGGCGTCGGCCACGAGAAGGTGCTGACCCGGATCAAGGTGGACGACGCGGCGATCGAGCTGGTGCGCGAGCAGGGCTTTGCGATGACCGATGTGCCGCCGAACGGTGTGATGGTCAAGCTCGCGCTCACCGGCAATATGTCGACGGGCGGCATCTCCGTGGACCGGACCTTCGATGCCCATCCGGACAATGTCGAGATCGCGGAGGAGGCCGCCCGGATGATCGGGCTGGACGTCGCGGGCATCGACTTCATCTGCCCGGACATCACCCAGCCCGTGCGCGAGACCGGTGGGGCGATCTGCGAGGTGAATGCCGCGCCTGGCTTCCGCATGCACACGCACCCCACGGTCGGGGAGCCGCAGTTCATCGCCAAGCCAGTGGTCGACCTGCTCTTCCCGCCCGGCTCGCCGTCGCGCGTGCCGATCGTGGCCGTGACCGGGACCAATGGCAAGACGACGACATCCCGGATGATCGCCCACGTCTTTAAGACCATGGGCAAGAAGGTCGGGATGACCTCGACCGATGGCATCGTCATCGATGAGCGGCTGGTCATCAAGTCCGACGCCTCCGGGCCGCGGTCCGCGCGGATGGTGTTGCAGAACCCGCGCGTCGAGTTGGCCGTGATGGAGGTCGCCCGCGGCGGCATCCTGCGCGAGGGTTTGGGGTATGACCGCAACGACATCGCCGTTGTCACCAATGTCGCGCCCGACCACCTCGGCATGAAGGGGATCGACACCCTCGAACAACTCGCCGACGTCAAGGCCGTCGTCGTGGAAGCAGTGCCGCGCAATGGTTTTGCCGTGCTGAACGCCGACGACAGGCTGGTGCGGCGGATGCGCAACCGGTGCGCCGGAAATATCGTCTGGTACTCCCTGCAGCCGGCCGACTCCCCCGAGCGACGCTTCATCGATCAGCGCCTCGCGCGCGGCGGCCGGGCCGTTGTCCTGGAGAAGACCGATCGCGGTGACATGATCGTCATCAAGCACGGCAAGCGCTCGATGCAACTGGCCTGGACCCACCTGTTGCCCTCGACCTTCGGCGGCACGGCCATGTTCAACGTCGCCAATGCCATGGCTGCAGCGGGGGCCGCGTTTGCGGCGGGCGTCGGCCTACACGAGATCCGGCAGGGGCTGCGGACGTTCGCCACCAACTACTACCTCTCGCCCGGCCGCATGAACCTGATCAACGTCCGTGGCATCGAGGTCATCGTTGACTACTGCCACAATGCGCCCGGTATGGAGGTGCTCGGCCAGTTCGTCGACAAATACGCCGACCAGAAGGCCGCGACCAGCGAGTGGGGCAAGATCAGCCGGATCGGCATGGTCGCGACCGCAGGCGACCGGCGCGACGCCGACATGCGCGAGCTTGGCGCGATCGCCGCGAAGTACTTCGATGTCATCGTCGTCCGTGAGGACGAGCGCTTGCGCGGCCGCAAGCCCGGCGAAGTCGCTGCCCTGGTCGTCGAGGGCGCCCGCGCCGCTCAAGCCGCGGGCGGCGTGCGCGTGCGGCAGATCGAGACGGTACTCGGGGAGGTCGACGCGGTCCGGCACTGCGTGGGCCGCGCCAACCCCGGCGACATCGTCGTGCTCTGCGTCGACAACCACGCCAAGGTGGTCTCCGAGTTGGAGACGATCACGCACAGCGCCCAGGCACGCGCGCACAGCGACGCCGATGTGGGCGACCCGGACCTCGACCCGAAGTGGGCCGAGAACGAGATTACCCGGGACGAAAGCGGGGCGCCGCAACCTTAGAGGAGTTGCGGTCCCGGTCCCCGACGTCGCCAGTCATCTGACGCGTGCTCGGCTGGCGAGCGACGCGACCTCAGGGGCGGGTGCGCCAATCCTGAGGGGTGGGCGGACTGTCCGGATACCCGGCCCCGCGCATCAGGACGCGCGGTCGGGTGCCGTCGAGCCCCGAGATCACG
The DNA here is from genome assembly GCF_035343835.1 of Nostocoides sp. NCBI lineage: Bacteria > Bacillati > Actinomycetota > Actinomycetes > Micrococcales > Intrasporangiaceae > Nostocoides > Nostocoides sp. The sequence goes on from NZ_DAOQZV010000053.1 coordinate 14,811, forward strand.
ATCGCGCTCCGTGCGCCGTAATCCTGGGCGGACCTCGCGTAGGCGACCGTGCGCCCGTCCGGCGACCACACCGGCTGCTCCCAGCCGATCGCGTTGGTCGAGGGAGGGGAGACGCGCCGGATCAGCGATCCGGCGGCCGAACGCAACTGGACCACGGGCGGTTCGCCGTCATACGTGGTGCTCCACGCATGATTGATGATCTGCTTCCCGTTGGGCGACCAGCTAACGTCGTCGCCGTAGACGTGGCCGATCTGCGCTCCGGTTGCTGCGGACACGATTGCCGTGTAGTCGCCACCGGTGTCGTCATCGCACCAGACGCCGACGGCGAGGGCACGGCCGTCCGGACGCCACGCGACCGCGCGTTCGTAGTCCGGGCCGTAGCAGTAGGGGTCCGAGATCTGACCAGGTCGCGAGACCACGCGCGGGGCCCCGCCGGAGGCGGGGATCGCCACCAGATTGCATTGGCCGCCAGTCCCACACCGGATGAAAGCGATCTGCTTGCCGTCCGGTGACCAGTCGGGACCCAGGGCCGATGCCGGGCCGAAGGTCAACCGTCGCACGCCGGTGCCGGCCGCCGACATGACATAGAGCGCGTTGACGCCGTCGCGATTCCCCTGGACCACCACCGCTTTCCCGTCTGGTGACCACTTGGCCCGGTAGACATCGGTCAGCGCGCCGACCGCTCGATCACCCGTCCCGTCCCCACCGATCGCCCGGAGCGCGCGGTCCTGGTCGATGTAGAGCAGCTCCGTGCTGCCGGCTTTGGCGTCGGGTGCAGCCGGTGACTCGACCGCCATCCCGGACGCCGCCGTGCTCAGCCCAAGGACGGGGCCGGCCAGAACGACCGCCACTAATGATGCATATTTCATGACTCCCCCACGTGATGACCGGCGCCCGTGTGGCGCCTGACTTCGACTCTAGGGCCGAGTGCATCTTCCTGGCCGGGCCATTGTCCCCGGACGTCGTCGGGCTACTGTCACGTGCGCAGAAGCGCGGCATATCTGGAGATGGCCGCGCGGTACTGCTGGCTGTCATCGTCGATCGCGCGGGCGAGGAGGGCGTCGATGAGGTCCGCCACGGCGACCTGCGCCCGGCCGGCCTCGAGGGCCGCGAGGGCTCCGAAGGCGATGACGGCCGCGCTCTCCGGTCGCTCGCTGGCCAGCTCGGCGAGCAGGGCGCTC
>NZ_DAOQZV010000054.1:0-15746 GCF_035343835.1 Nostocoides sp.
GACGCTTCGTCGACGGGCGCGGGACCGGCGTCCGAGTGCTCCTGGGCGCCGTCGGCACCCAGGCCCGCCACGAGGTCGGCGAGCACCGCGCCCGCCTCGACCGAGGCGAGTTGGTCGGGGTCGCCGACCACGAGCAACCTCGTGCTCGGACGCAGCGCCTCCAGCAGCCGGGCCATCAGGGTCAGCGAGACCATCGACGCTTCGTCCAGGACGACCACGTCATGAGGGAGCCGGTTGTCGCGGTTGTGCCGGAACCGGCTGCGCGCGGTCGGATTCCAACCGAGCAGCCGGTGCAGGGTCGTGGCTCCGGCATCCGCGACCCGTGCGCGGTCGGCTGCTGGCAGGGCCTCGCGCGCGGTGACGAAGGCGCCACCGAGGCGGTTGGCCGCCTTGGCAGTGGGCGCGACGAGCGCGACGCGCAAATCACCGCTGGCGCCTGCGGCCGTATGCTGCTCGGCCAGCAGCGCCAGCACCCTGGCGACCGTCGTGGTCTTGCCGGTGCCGGGACCCCCGGTGATGATCGTCGTCCGAGAACGCACGGCGAGTTCGCCCGCGCGACGCTGGTCGGCGTCACGCGGATCGGGGAAGAGGCGATCGAGGGCGGCGGCGAGGGTCGCATCATCCACCTGCGGTGGGGGCAACGCAGCGCGCTGTCGCAGGCTCTCGGCCACCGCGACCTCTTGCTCCCAGTAGCGGTCGAGATAGAGCAGGCCGAACTCGCTGCGCAGAATCCGTTGGGCGACAAGCGGACTTGCCTCGACCGCGGCAAGCCAGGCGGCTGCGTCCTCGGTTGTCGGGGGCCAGGCGAATTCTGGGTCCAGCGCATGGACGGTCGTCAGGTCACACGCCACCGACCCGGTGCGCACGGCCCGGACAGCGAGGGCCGCCGCCAGCGTGATGGCAGGATCGCGGATGTCGAGCAGCCGGGCCAGCCGGGCGGCCACGTGCACGTCGGCCACGCCGAGCACCTGCGCGGCATTGGCCTCGGCGAGGATGCCCTCGGCCCGGCGGGCGGTCTGGCGGTCGTAGGTGCCGGGAGTGCGGTCGAGGTCAGCCATCGACGTGCTCACCTGAGCTCTGTCGGGTGGCGACGAGTTCGCCACGGGAGGCGGGGACGGCTACGGTGCCGGAATGGCCGGCCCGGAGGAGTATGACGCCTACCGACCTCCCGTGCAGGGCAGCCCGCTCGGATCGGCGTCGGTTGCTGACAGCGGCGGAGCAGCTGCCCTCTCGGCGTCCAGGGCGACCCCGGAGGCCACGGCGGCACTGACCGATCTGCATACCCGCCGGCTGCGGTTGCGTCGCCCGGAAAGCGGTGACGAGCCCGTCTGGCTGGCGCTGCATACGGATCCGGCTCTCTACCGCCACGCGCCCTACGCGCGGCCGACACGTGACGAGGCGCGCGCGGGCTTCGAGGCACAACTGTCGGCGTGGGGGAGCGACGGCTTCGGCTACTGGATCGTCTCCGATCGAGCCACCGGTGCGCGGATCGGGGTTGCGGGTGTCCGTCCGGACGGGCCCGGCCGGCTCAATCTCTACTACCGACTCGCGACCGCTGCCCACGGTAAGGGCCTGGCCATCGAGGCCGCCCGAGCCGCGGTCATCGCTGCCACAGAGTGGTTGCCGTGCAGGATCGAAGCGTTGGTGAAGGACAGCAACATCGCGTCGATACGCACGGCCGAGCGCGCCGGGCTCGACGCTATCGGTGCTGATTCGCGGCCTGACGACCCGCTCGGCAGCGGTGCCTCCACTCGGTATGCCGCCCCGACCGTGGCCCGGGTCGACCGGCTGGACGACGGCGCGCGGGAACAGGTGCTCGATCTGTGGTGCCGGGTCACCGAGGCGGGCGGTTCCGTGGGCTTCCTCCCCGGTGCGCCGCGGAGCCGGGTGGCCGCCTCGCTCGCCGACCACGAGGCCCAGATGGCGTCCGGCCGGGCATTCGGCGTGGGCCTGCGCACTGCGGCCGGCGATCTCGTCGGTTGGGCTTGGTGGGTGACCGTCGCGAACCCCCTTCTCGCGCATGGGCGTTGGCTGTATCGACTGATGGTCGATCCTGCACACCAGGGGAGGAACTTCGGTGCCTTGCTGATGGCGGGTGCGCATCGTGAGGCCCGGGCGGACGGCGCGGAGTTGCTGCAACTGGGGTATCGCAGTGGGAGTGGGCTGGGGGACTTCTATGCCCGCTTCGGGTATGCCGAGGTCGGTCGTATCCCCGGGGCGATCAGGGTCGCGGCCGGCGATGATCGCGACGATGTGACCATGGCACGACGCGCGGACGGCGCCCCTCTGCGCGGCGACGGGTGCCACTGACCGCGCCACACCGTCGCTCGCGTGGACCGGCACGTGCCCCACCAAGGCGTCCCTGCCTGCTCGCCTCATGCCGCCCGCCGATCGAGCAGGTCCGACAACGCGATGACCAGCGCAGCGGGCGGTCGCCAGGAGAAGACGCCGGTCGGGTTGCCGTCGATGATCGGGGTCTCCGGGCCACACATGCCGCGCAGATAGAGATAGACCACGCCACCGAGGTGCGTCTCGGGGTCGTATCCCGGCAGGCGCCAGCGCAGGAAGCGATGCAGGACAACGGCATACAGCAATGCCTGGAGGGGGTAGGAGGAGTGCTGCATGGCCGCAACCAGGGCATCCGGGCCGTAGTCGCCCGCGGTCAGCGCGGCGTCGGGTGCCCCGAGCCAGTTGGTCTTGTAGTCGACGACGACATAGCGGCCGTCGACGCGCAGGGCCACGTCGATCGAGCCCGTCAGGTAGCCACGCAGCGCCTGACCGCCGAGATCGGGGCGATCTAGGGCATCGGCATACGACCGCACGGGATCGTCGTGCGGAAGGTGTGCTCGCAGCACCGGCGCGAGGTCGCGCAGCATCAGGGACGAGCCATCCGCCGGCGTGGCCCCGGTCGCCGGCTCACTGATGGACCGGTCCCCGCCGGCAAGTGGGAACTCGAAGCCCAACTCGCACAACCGATCCCGTCGACCGATGTCGACCAATGTCGTCCCGCCGAGGAGCGGCCCGAGCGGTGTCGTGCACACGGCGACGAGCGCAGTGGCGAGGTCACCTGTGGCAAGCGCGACCGGCCAGCGGATCAGCGACTCCTCGATGCGTGCCAGGAGTTCGGTCCGCAGGTCGGGCGCGGCCGGGTCGGCATGCTCGAGCACCTCGTGGACGAGGGACCCGAAGGTTGCGCCGACCGGAAGATCCGCCATGGGGGAGGGGATGGCCCCCGCAAGGTCCAGCCGGGGTTCCGATGGCGCGGTTTCGAGGCCCGGGAGGATCTCGGCTGCGGGCGCTTCGTCGTCCTTGACCGGGCTCTCGGGTTCGAAGCCGCTGGCCGTGAGTCCGGCCTCGTCGGCCGCTCGGGTCAGGGCGCTGTAGGAGGTGCGGCGCCACTGGGTGTCGATGCCGCGGGTGAAGGAGCGAACGGCGAGTGGTCGCTCGGCCATGGTGACCAACGGCCCGTCCGGGACCTCAATCGGCTCCATCTGCTCCGGTGCCGGCCCGCCCGCCGGAAACCAGACCTGTTTGAGCCGGATGCCGGCGTCATTGTGGGTGCGCGGGATGGGCGCCTCAGCCTCGGGGGACCCGACCGATCGAGGATCGCGGCCGAAGAGCACCCGGTGCAGTGGTGCACCACGCGTCGTCGTCGTTGGCGCCCACCACGTCACCAACTGACTCTGGGCGCGGGTGATGGCGACATAGAGCAGGCGCAGGCTCTCGCCGTCGTCCTCGATGCGGGCCTGCTCGATGACCTGTGGGTGGGGTGCGCCGCTGACATCGAGGCAGCGGATGCCGTCGCGGTGATAGCGCGGGTACTTCGGGGCATCCGGGACGTGGCGGTCGGCGAGGAAGGGCGCATAGACGATCGGGAATTGCAGGCCTTTGCTGCCGTGGATCGTCGAGAGTTGGACCGCGGCAGCATCGCTGGCCAACCGCCGGCTCCGCGGAGTCGACCCACGCAGGCGGGAGTCGGCGATCTGCTCGCGCAGCCACGCCACCAACGCGATCAGACCGAGTTGGCGGCGCCGAGCCTCCTCGTGTAGCGACTCGGCGATGTGCCGTAGATCGGTCAGCTCGCGCTCGCCGCCCACCGAAGCCAGGACCCGGCCCGGCAGCCCGCCAGCATTCGCGGCCTCCAAGACAGCCGGTATTCCGCGCAGCGCGAACAACTCCGCCCAGCGGCGCAGGCGCTCCGCAAGGGTCTCCGTCAGGCGCTCGCCCTGGGCGTCGAGGTCCACAGGGGAGTGCCCGAAGAAGCTGGTCAAGGCAGCGGCGCGGACGCGAGTCGATCGGTTCGGGGTCTCCATCGCTTCCAGAAGCGCCAGCCACTCCAGAGCCGCCGGCGAGTGGAAGACGCTCTCGTCCGCCCCGAGAACAGCCGGAACCTGGTGTGCGTGCAGGGCGTCACGAACCAGCATCAGCTGATTGCCGGTCGAGCACAGGACGCTGACGTCATTGGGAGCTAGCGGACGACCGTCGAACTGCGCCCCCGAGAGCAGGAGCCGCTTGATGTCGGCGGCGACATCGACGGCGATCGCCGGACGGGTGCGCGCCACGCGCGGCAGTTCGCCGGCCCTGCCGGCGAAGCTCTCGCGGGCCGCAACGCGTAATCGCCAGGGCGCGGGGACGGGCACACCGGTGAGGCGAGAACCTGCTCGGGCGGCGTCGACCCGGCGCACGACGATGTCGGGGTGGCCCAGTGCCGTGCCCTGCAAGGTGGCCGTGATGGTCTCGACCAGCGGCCCGTCCGAGCGCCTGTTCTCGGCCAGGGTGGCGTGGTGGTCGGCCTTCGCCCGGGCGTGCAAGTAGGTCTCGACGTCCCCGCCTCGGAAGGCATAGATCGCCTGCTTGGGGTCGCCGATCAGGATCATCGTCGAGTGCCCGTGGAAGGCGCGCTCGAAGACCTGCCACTGGACCGGGTCGGTGTCCTGGAATTCGTCGACCAGGACGACCCGCCAACGCTCGCGCATGCGGATCCGGGCGGGGGATTGCTCCGGTTCGAGAGCTCTGGCGAGATCGGCCAGCAGGTCGTCGTAGCCCAGCACGCCCAGTTGCCGCTTGCGATGGGCGAGCTCCGACCGAACGTGCCGGGCAAAGGCCACCCGGGCTGCGGCGACGGAACCGTCGGCGGGGTGGGTCGGTGTGATCATGGCCGCTGAATCGGTGACCACTTCCGCCGCGATCTCCTTCGCGGTCGCGTAGTCGAAAGGCGGGGTCAGGTGGTCGGCAAAGGTGCGCAGGTAGACGTCGTCGACGACTTCGCGGCGCAGATCGTCCAGGTCCTCCACGAGCGTCGCTTCGGGGTCGGCGTCACCAGCGACGCCGAGGCTGCGCAGCACCAACTGGCAGAACTGATGGATCGTGGCGATGGTGGCATTGTCGAAGGCGCCCAGCGCATCGCGCACCCGACGATGGCGCAGGTCCAGTTCGTCATCACTGGCGTCCGCGACGAGCGCCTTCTGCAGGCGACCCTTCGGCTCGCGACGGGCGACCGGGTCGCTCAGGAAACGCTCGGTGCTGGTCAGCCTGTCGCGGACGCGCTCGCGCAACTCCTGGCTCGCCGCTCGGCCGAAGGTGACGACGAGCTGCGCATCGAGCGGGACGCCCTCGGCGACATAACGGGTCACCAGGGCGGCGATCGTCCAGGTCTTGCCGGTGCCTGCGCTCGCTTCGAGCATGGTCGTGCCGCGCGGCAGCGGTCCGGAGATGTCGAAGGTCGCGGCCTCAACCCCGGGTTCGGGGTGGATCTGTCGTGGCGTCTGGTCGGGCACGCTGACCGCGGCCTCGACAGCCGGATGGGGGATGGGCGTGCTCACGATGTGACCCCTGCCTCTATCGCTGGGAGCCAGACCCGCAGCGCCAGCTGGCCGAGGCGATGAGGCACGACATCGGCATATCTCCTCGGCATGCCCGGCCAGGTCTCAGCCGATGGCGGCGCCGCCGTCACCGCGGCATACGGCACGTGCCGTCCGTGCACGCGAGCGATCCACTTCTCGGCCCGCTCGCCGGCGTCGTCGGCGAAGCGCCCACCCTCCCAGGCGCGTCCCGCGAGTTCGTCCGCGCGCACCCCGGATCGCGGGTTGGTGCCGAGTTTGGTGGCGTACTCATAGCTCGTCGCTGGGAAGAGGGGCAGCGGCTCGCGCCGGCCCATGTCGTGGACGGCGATGAGGTCGAGTAGCGCTGCCCGGGCGTCGTCGGGCGCGATCGTGCCGACTCGGACAAGCCCGGCGCCGCTGCCGCGACGGCCCACCCCGACCGCCTGCCACGGGCCTGGCTCGGCGCCGGCGGTCAAGGCGAGCAGCGCGATCCATAGATGCAGGCGCTGCTTGGCCCTCTGCGTGGAGTAGGTCGTCACGAGATGTGTGCGTCCCAGCACTTGTCCGACGGTTCCGGTCAAGCGACGCCCGTCCGGAAGGTCGAGGGCGACATCGACCGCGCGGACCGGGTCACCCGAAAGCGCTCCGATCTCCCGCCGCACGGCGGCCGTTGCGCCCGCGATCGCCTCGCCGATCGGGCCGACGTCGTTGAGAACAGCGGTGCCGAGCTCGCGCGGCGGAAGCGTGCCTCGCAGACGTTCTGCGTCGACGATCTGGCTCGGTGAGCGGCCGGCGAGCAGCTCGGCCAGCGCTCGGTCACCGACGGCCCAGTGTTCGAGGTTGTCGAGTTCGATCGGGATGGCGTCGCTCGGCGGTTCGTCCTCGAGGGGCAGCCCGACGCCCAGGCGCCCGCGCAGGAAGGCGCGCGCCGGGTTGTCGAAGAAGGCGATCAGTTCGGCGAGGTCGAGGTCGCGGACCTCCGCGGCCGGCAGCGGCCCGGTCAGGATGATTCCGGGACCGGGCGCAGGGTGCGGTGTCCGGGCGGCTCGCGCGGCATCCAGGGCCGTCGGATCGAAGCTGAACGGCAGGTCTGGCGCCGGGGGCGAATCGCCGGCCTGAAGATTCTGAGCATCGAAAGCCTGCAACGGGTGGTGTCGGACTGGCGCTGTGCCGGCGGGGCGGACGGGGTCGTTGTCGTCGGTGATGGGCAGGCCGATGGTCGCCCGAGCGGCATCGATGAGTTCGCCCAAGGGCACGGCCGGCGGCCGGGACGCGCCCGTCTGCGGGTCGGCCCCGGTGTAGGTGACGACCAGGGTGTCGGTGGCAGCACAGATCGCGTCGAGCAGAAGTTGGCGGTCTTCGCTGCGGGTGTCGCGCTCACCCGTCAACGGACGCCGGGCCAGGACGTCGTCGCCGTCCACCGCGCTGCCCCGGGGGAACGACCCGTCGTCGAGGCCGAGCAGGGCGATCACCCGGTGGGGCACCGAGCGCATCGGCACCATGGTGCAGACCGTCAAGCCGCCGGTGCGAAAGTTCGCCCGATTCGGCCGACCGCCAAGTCGGTCGTGCAGGAGCGCGCGGACGTCGCCGAGTTGCAGGTGCAGCTCGCCCGTCGACGACGCCGTGACTTGGCGCAGTTCGCGATCCAGCTCCGCGCGCTGCCAGATGTCGCTCAGGGGCACATCGGTCACAGCGTCGACGCCCTCGCGCAGGGCGTTCGCCCAGGCCCGCGCCGAGTGCGATCCGATGAAGGAGGTGCGGATCAGCTCGATCCGGTCGACGAACTCGGCCAAGCGTCCCGCGAGGTCGATCGCCGCGCTGTCGACGTCCTCCAGGGGGAGGCGGCCGGCGGCCGCGTGATCGGCGCCACCGCCGCGGGTCACGCCGAGCAGTAGCCGGTCCAGACCCGCGCTCCAGGTGTTGACGCCGACGTCGGGCAGGCCGTATCGGCCGCGGTGACGCAGATCGAGACCCCACCGAACCCCCGCCTGCTCGACCCAACGCCCCAGTTGCTCCAGATCGGACTCATCGAAGGCGAAGCGGCGCCGGACCGGCGGGTCGGCCGCGAGGTCCAGCAGGTCACGCGCGGTGATGCGACCCGCGGCCAGGTCCACCAGGCGCGCCGCCACCGCCATCAGCGGGTTCGTCGCCGTCAGCGCCCGGTCGGCCAGTTGCACCCGCAACTGGTGTGCGGGGTGGACGGCCCGGTCGAAATGCAGATCGTCCAGGCCGAAGGCCGCGTGGATCAACGGGGCGAAGGTCTCGATGTCCGGGCACATCACCAGGATGTCGCGCGGCTCCAGAGTCGGGTCGTCGGCGAGCAGCCCGAGCAGGACTTCGCGCAATACCTCGACCTGGCGCGCCGGACCATGGCAGGCGTGGATCTGGATCGAGCCGTCGACCGATTCCGCACCGCGGCGCACCGTTGAGGCCAGCGTTGCGGCGACAGCGCCCGGCGACCGGTCGGCGGCGAGGTCGTCCTGCAATCGCTGCAGCCACGTCGGGGACGTCGGATCGAGCTGGTCGCCCGGCCCCGGCGCCGCGAGCGTGGCGGCCGCCTCGCTCGCGTCCTGACGGATTGCGTCCTGACCGATCGCCTCCTGGCTGATCGCATGCTGGGCGATCGCATCGTGGCCGATCGCGCCCAGCCCCCGCTGCAACTCGCGCAGGTCGCGCCCCAGTGAGGCGAGCAACGGATGCCCGACCAGTGCGCCCGTGCCGTCGTCGGCGCGGGGGATCACTGGTTCCGTCAACGCCGGCGCGAGTTCCAGCCATAGCCGGGGGGAGGGATGGGGCAGCCATACGTGCACGTCGCGGTGAGTCCCGAGGGCGTCGAGCAACTCGATCTCGGTCCGTGCGAGCCGGGTGTGGCCGAAGAGCGAGAGCCGAACGGGGAGGTCCGGCATGTCCTCCCCCGAACGCAGCCGCGCAACCGTGTCCGTATGCCGTTTGCCCGGCGTCGGTGCGTCGATCCCGGCGACGACGGCTCGCCACAGGTGCGGTTGCCACCGCAAGTCGGGATCCAGTGCCCCGCCCGCACCGTCCGGCCACGAGGCGTCGGGTGCGGCATCATCACCCGACTCCCACGCGGCCAGCAGCGCGGGCCGCTGCCCGGCATACGAATGGAAGAGGCCGGCGAGGCGGCGCGCGACCGAGTAGCGCCGTTGCGCGCGGATCCGCCCCATCGGCGACTCATCCCCGTGGCCGAGGTGGGTTGCCAGCGCCCGCGCCCACGGCTGATCCAGCTGGGCATCGATCGCGGCAAGCACCGGCCAGACCAACTGAGCGGGCAGCCAGGGATCATCACGGTCCGTGCCGAGCAGGAGGGTCACCAGGGAGTTCGGGGTGCGGAAGTCCACGCCCGCGCAGACGCCGTCGTCGCCCCCGGGGCGGGCGCCGAGCCGGTGTGCCAATCGTTGCGTCAACCAGCGCTCGACCCCCTTGGCGGGGACCACGACGACCTCCTGCGCGAAGGGGTCGGCCAGGGGCACCGCGAGGACCCCGGCAAGACCATCCGCGAGCAGATCGGTTCGCCGGGCGCGATGCAGGTGCACGCCCATGAGCGACACCCTAGGACGACCCACCGACAACCCAGCCGGCCTGGGCAGACGCGCTAGGCGGCGGACCAATAGCCTTGGCCCATGGAGCCCGTCTACGCCCCGGTCATCGGCATCGCCCGCAGCGTCTTTCGCGCTCAAGGCCTGCGCTTCACGATCATCGGCGAGGACAACATCCCGCGCGAGGGCGGGGCGGTGATGGCAATCAACCACCTGAGCTACTTCGACTTCACCTATGCCGGTCTGGCCGCCCGCAAGAACAAGCGCTACGTCCGCTTCATGGCCAAGAAGTCGATCTTCGAGCATCCCGTCGCGGGTCGGCTGATGCGCGGGATGAAGCACATCCCCGTCGACCGGGCCAGCGGGGCGTCGTCCTATCGCGACGCGCTCACGGCGTTGAAGGCGGGCGAGATCGTCGGAGTCTTCCCCGAGGCGACGATGTCGCGCTCCTTCGAGCTCAAACCGTTCAAGTCCGGAGCTGCGCGAATGGCCCGCGATGCTGGCGTCCCGTTACTGCCGACCACGCTGTGGGGAGCCCAGCGGGTCTGGACCAAGGACGCGCCCAAGCACCGTGGTCGTTCAGGAATTCCGGTCTTCATAGAGGTCGGCGAGCCGATCTGGATCCCCAAGGGCGGCGACGTCGAGGCGGCTTCGGAGCAACTGCGCATCGCGATGACCACACAGTTGCACCGGCAGCAACAGGCCTACCCGACGCTGACCGGCGACGACCTGCGCTATCTGCCGGCCCGGCTTGGCGGAACGGCCCCAACTCCCGAGGCGGCGACCGAGCTCGACCACCGGGACATGACCCGCACCAAGGACCAGTTCAACAGCTAAACCCAGTCGATTTGTCCATTGATTTGAGGACTTTAACCACCCAATCGCCGGGAATACCGTCATTGTATCGGCAATTTCGCACGTCGAAGGGTTGGTGTCATGTCGCAGAACCAGATGGAAGCGAGTTCTCCAGGAAGAAGAGCGCTGGGTTTAGTGATCGCGGTGATCGGGGGAATCATGGCCCTCGGGGTTGTGATCAAGATGGCCATCGGCTTCTACATCCACGACCTTCCGATCCTCGGCGCACTCACGGCTAGTGGTCTTGTGCTCGTCTGGGTCGGCGAGAAGCTCACGGACTAGGGCGAACCATGGAACGTATCCAAGCTGTCACCACTGTCGCGGGCCTGGTCGCTTTAGTCGGCGTCTCGGGCTGCTCCGCTGTCGGATTGGCAAAGGTGCCGACCTGCTCGGAATATGCGGCCATGAGCTCGACGACAGGATTAATGTCCGACCTATCCGATGATCAGAAATCGGCCATCGACAACATCCTCACCAAGCACGACCGGAAAAGCGATGCGTCCAATCAGTTGATCGCCGCAACGCAGATCGTCGCCTACTGCAATATCTATAGCGGGAAGGCGAGCTCCCACAAGGATGACCCGATCGACGGCATTCCTGGTTTGAAGGACTGAGCCGTCCCCGAGGCTCGAGCTACCCTCTCGGCTGTGCTTCGGGTCGCCACGGTCAATGTCAACGGCATCCGGGCAGCCCAACGCCGCGGCTTCGGCACCTGGTTGACCCGGACCGAACCCGATCTGGTCGCGCTGCAGGAGGTCCGTTGTCCGGTGACAGCGCTTCCGGAGGATGCGTGGGGTGGTTACCACGCGGCATACGACCCGGGGCAGCTTGCCGGACGCAATGGGGTCGCCATCCTGACGCGGGTCCCGCCGGTCGCGGTGCGCACCTGGTCACCCACCGATGACTGGAGCTTCCCGGTGGCTCGCGAGCTGCGCGCCTTCGCCGACGAGGGCCGGTATGTCGAGGCCGACCTCGCAGATGCGCCCCTCACCATCGCGTCGGTTTATGTCCCCAAGGGCGGCCTCCCGGCGCATCTGCAGATCCCCGGGCGGATGCGCGAAGCACCGGACGGGGCCGCGGCATACGTCCGGAAGTTGCGCTTTGCGCGCGGGCTGACCCGGCACCTGGAGCGGTCTCGGCGCGCAGCGGCCTCGCGCGGCCGGGAGTTCCTCGTCATGGGCGACTTCAACGTCGGGCATACCGAACTCGATGTGGCCGCCTGGCGGCGGTCGAAAGGCGCGGTGGGCTTTCTGCCCGAAGAACGTGCGTGGCTGGATGGCCTTGTGACCGCCCGCGGGCTGCACGACGTCGTCCGCCGCCTGCATCCGGGCGTGAGCGGCCCGTATACGTGGTGGTCGTGGCTCGGTGGGTCGTATGCCGCGGACACCGGGTGGCGGATCGACTACCACTTCGCGACGCCCCGCCTCGCGCGCACGGCCCGGCGCGCCTGGGTGGACCGCGAGGTGGACGGTGTGCGGATCAGCGATCACGCGCCGGTGACCGTGGACTACGACGTGGCGCAGCTGCGTTAGATCGAGTGGCCGAGGTGGGCCAGCGCTTGTCGCAGCAGCACCCCGTGGCCGCCGTCGAGCTCGGCGAGGATCACCGGGTCGCAGGCTTCCTCCGGGGAGAGCCAGGCCAAGTCGAGCGCGTCCTGCTGCGGCGCGCAATCGCCGGCGACCGGGACGATGAAGGCGAGCGCGACGGCGTGCTGACGGGGGTCGTGGAAGGCCGTGACACCGGGCGTCGGGAAATACTCCGCAATCGTGAAGGGCAGCGGGCTCGGCGGGATTTGCGGCAGGGCGACCGGCCCGAGATCCTTCTCCAGATGCCGGAGTAGCGCATCGCGCACGCGCTCGTGATAGAGCACCCGGCCCGAGACGAGTTCGCGTTGGATGGCGCCGTCGGCCGAGGCGCGCAGCAACAGGCCGACACTGGTGACCACGCCGCCCCCGTCGACGCGCACGGGGATCGCCTCGACATACAGGATCGGCATCCTTCCGCGGACGGTCTCCAGCTCGGACTGGCTCAACCAGGCTTCCTGGCGGTCGACGTCCATCCGGTTCATGGCTGGCTTTCTATCACCGCTCGGGTCGCCGGCGCGTCCGGGAAGGCGATCGGCGGGTCGAAGGCGGCCCGTCGTGCGGCCCGGCGCAGGGCGCCGAGCACGGCCGGGCCGGTGACCGCGATGAGTGCGGCATTGGTGATCGCCCGGCCCAGGTCCCACCCCAGGCTGGTGGCCAGCGAGAAGAGAGCGAAGCGGTGCAGGTTTGCCCCGATTGGGTCACCGGCGATGAAGGAGAGGCCGGTGCCGGTGCCGACCGCGAACGGCCAGAACGAGAAGTTGAGCAGCCAGCCGTAGAGCAACCCCGCGACTGCTCCGTATGCCGCAAGCACCGCGATCTCGGCGCGTCCGCGCGCGCGGGGCAAGAGGCCCGCACCCAGTCCCACCCAGGCCGCCCCGAGCATTTGGTAAGGCAGCCAGGGGCCGACCCCACCGGTGAGCAACGCCGAGGCGAAGAGCGTCGTCGACCCGAGGACGAAGCCGAAACCCGGGCCGAAGACGCGGGCCGCGAGCACTAGGAGGAAGAAGACGAGTTCGACGCCGGCGCTCCCGGCGCCGAGGGGTCGCAGGATGGCGCCGACGGCCGAGAGCACCCCGAGCATCGCCACCGCCTTGACGTCGAGGCCGCCGTCGGCGATCTCGGCAAGGACGACGGCGAGCAGGAGGGGGAGAAGCAGCGCGAAGACGAAGGGGGCGTCGCTGCCGTGGGCGAGCCCGGAGCCCGGATCGACGAACAGCGGCCAGCCGAAGGCGAGGATGCCGGCGACGCTGACCAGGGCGATGGCGAGGGCCGACCGCGGGCGCAGCCGGATGGCCCGTGTCGCCGTCATCGCGAGTCCCCCTGGGGCAGAGCCTGCTGCAGCTGGGCGAGAGTGAGGATCGGGTGCGGGGCGAGGACCTTGGCCAGTTGCGGGGCGAACGCGGGTGAAGCGGCGACCACCTCGGCGCTCGGGCCCTGCGCGATCAGTTCGCCCTCTGCGAGGACGACAACCTCGTCGGCACAATCGGCAACGAACTCGACGTCGTGGGTGGAGACGACGACCGGGTGTCCCTGGGCCGCCAGGGCACGCAGGGTGGTGGTCAGCGCAGCCTTGGCGGGGTAGTCGAGGCCGCGGGTCGGCTCGTCGAGCAGGAGGGCATCCGGCGCGGCGCTGAGTTGGACAGCGAGCACGAGGGCGAGTTGCTGGCCGGCCGAGAGGTCGCGCGGGTGGCGCTCGGGCGGGATGCCGGGGGCGAAGGTCTCGAGCAGGGCCGCCGTGTGGCCGGTGGCGTGCCCGTAGTCGGCGTCGGCGCAATGGCACTCCGCGGCAACGGATTCCAGATAGAGCAGGTCGGTGGCATTCTGGGGGACCAGCCCAACGCGTCGGCGCCGGTCGGCGGGTTTGAGGTCCCGAGGGTCGCTCCCGTCGGGTAGGCGGACGGTGCCGCCGGTGCGCGGACCACTGCCTTGCAGGGCCCACAGCAAGGAGGACTTGCCGGACCCATTGCGGCCCATCAGCGCGGTGATCCGGCCGGCGGCGAAGGCCACGCTGACGTCGGCCACGGCTCGCACGCGCCCATAGTCGACACGGACCCGGTGCGCCGTGAGACCTGGGGCGGCCGGCCCGTGTCCGTAAACCCTGCTAGCAGAGGTTAGGGACAGGGCGGTCCGCAGCGGGGCGGCGGCGCGGCGGGCGTCGCGGATGCTCACCGGCAGCGGCGACCAGCCAGCCCAGCGGCCCAACGCCACGACGGGCGGCGCGATGCGCGACGTCCGCATGATCTCGGCGGGGGAGCCCGAGCGCACCTGGCCGTCGACCACGTCAAGCACGTGATCGGCATACTGCAGGACACGCTCGAGGCGGTGCTCAGCGATCACGACCGTGACCCCGAGGTCGTGCACGAGCCGGGTGATCGTCGCCAGCACCTCCTCGGCGCCCGTCGGGTCGAGCGCGGACGTCGGCTCGTCGAGCACCAGCAACCGAGGATGGGTGGTCAGCACCGACCCGATCGCCACCCGTTGCTGCTGACCGCCGGAGAGATCGCGCAGCGGCGCTGCCCGCAGGTCGGCGATCCCGAGGAGGTCGAGCGTCTCCTCGACGCGCTTGCGCATCGTTGCCGGCGGGAGCGCCAACTGCTCCATCCCGTATGCCAGTTCCTCCTCGACCGTGTCGGTGACGAACCCGGCGAGCGGGTCCTGCCCCACGACGCCGACGATGTCCGCAAGATCGCGCGGCCGGTGCGTCGCGGTGTCGCGCCCGGCGACGACCACCGAGCCGTGCACCGTGCCGCCGGTGAAGTGTGGGACGTGGCCATTGAGGGCGCCCAGCAGCGTCGACTTGCCCGAGCCGGTCCGGCCGATCACGACGACCAGCTCGCCCTCGTCGATCTCCAGGGTGACATCGCGAAGGGTCGGCGCCACGGCGTCTGCATAGCGAATCGTCAACTGCCGCAAAGAGATCATGAGGCAGCCTCTCGGGCGACTGGTCGCGTCGACGCCAGCGGGGGGACCGGCGTCAGGACCGCCGGTGCGGCAGCCACCGCGACGCCGAGCAGCGCAACCACTGGCACCTCCGGCGCGCGCAGCGGCAGCAATGGCATCCCCAGCGATGCCGGGTCCTGTTGCAGCACAATAAAAGTCGCGGCGAGGGCGACGAATCCCGATGCGACAGTGAGCCATTCCGGCCCGGACCAGGGCTCACGTCGATAGATGGTCCGTGGCACCGACCGCCCTGCGGACCAGAGGCCGCCCACGCACGCGACCAGGCCGGCGACGAGCACCGGCAGGCCGAGGAGGCGCGGTGTGGTGGTGTCGAGTACGCCATAGATTCCGACGCACGCGCCCAGCAGGCCCAGCAGGGTCAGGGCTGGCGTCACCCGGCCCCGCGGCGATGCCTTCCGCCGGCCGTAGCCACGGCCGTCCATAGCGGCCGCCAGCGCCAGCGACCGGTCGAGGGTGTCCTGGAGCACCGGCATCGCCAGGGCGCGAAAGGCCTTGAGCCGCTTGGCATCGTCGCCGCGCAACAGGCGCGCTCGACGCACGCGCACGACACTCTCGGCTAGGTGCGGGGCAACCGTCACGGCAACCACGAGCGCGGCACCGATCTCGTGCAGCGCAGCCGGGAAGACCTTGAGCAGGCGCTTGGGCGAGGCCAGGGCATTGGCTGCCCCGATCGCCAGGATCATCGTCCCGAGGCGCGCCCCCTCCAAGGCCGCCCCCAGCGCCCCTTCGAGACGCACCGTCCCCAACAACTCGATCCCCGCCGCCCAGGACGGCAGGTGGAAGGAGGGGAGCGGCAGGATCGTGATCGTCCCGAACTTCAGCCCGACTAGAACGTGCAGCACCAGCCGGGTGACGACGATGACGGCGCCCAGAACGGCATACAGCCGGAAGGCACGGCCCCACGGCGACCCGTCTCGGCGCGCCAGCACAACAGCGACCAGCACCCCGATGATGGCCGCCAGCAG
>NZ_DAOQZV010000055.1:0-15717 GCF_035343835.1 Nostocoides sp.
GCGACGCCCCCGGTGTGGATCTTGCCGCCGAGTGCCTCTGCCGCGTCGACATAAGAGGCGACCTTCTCGAAGTGCCGCCTGCTCGCCAAGCACGAGAATCGGGTCGCCGGATCGAAGGGGTCACCAATGGTCAGCGCCTCGGCCGCCGCCTTGAAGCGGGCCATGAACTCGTCATAGATCTCGTCCTGGACGAAGAGCCGGCTCCCGGCGAGACAGATCTGGCCGGCGTTGCGGAAGATGGCCTCGACGGCCCAGTAGACCGCGTTGTCGAGATCGGCATCGGCGAAGACGAGATTGGCGCCCTTGCCGCCCAACTCCAGCGACACGGGAGCGAGATGGGTTGCGGCAGAAGCCATCACATACTTGCCCGTGGTGGAGGATCCGGTGAAGGTCACCCGGTCGACGCGGTCGTCGCCGGTGAGCGAGGCGCCGGCGGGGGCGCCGTGGCCATTGAGGACATTGAGCACGCCCGGCGGCAAGCCCGCCTCAGCCCCGAGCCGCCCGAGCAGCGTCACCGACGCGGGCGTGTCCTCCGAGGGCTTGATGATGCAGGTGTTGCCCCAGGCGATCGCGGGAGCGATCTTCCACGAAGCCATCATCAGCGGGAAGTTCCACGGGCTGATCGCCGCGACGACACCGGCCGGCCCGAACTCGCTGTAGGCGTGATGGCCGCTGTCCATCGGGTAGACCTCGCCCACGTTGTCGCGCTGGTGATCGGCAAAGAAGCGGAAGTTCCTGACTGAGCGAGCGACATCGTGCTTGGCCTGTTCGAAGGGCTTGCCCATGTTGACGGTGTCGTAGCGCGCCAGATCGTCGGTGCGCCGCTCCATCAGGTCGGATAGGCGGTGGATCGCCTTGGCCCGCTCCACCCGCCCGAGCCGGGGCCAGTCGCCCTCGTCGAAGGCCGTCCGCGCACTGGCGATCGCGCGGTCGGCATCCGCCGCCGACCCTTCGGCCGCCTGCGCCCAGATCTCGCGGGTCCAGGGGTTCCAGACGTCAAAGCGGCCACCGTCGAGCGAGTCGACCTCGGCGTTGTCGATGATGTGCCCGAAGAACTCCAACTCACTCATGCCATCCACCTTTCCCGGGGCAGGGCCCCGATGAACAGGGTTGTTTCCCGATGCGGAACGCACCGATGAATGCCGACTCCCACTCGACGTGAAGCCGGTTCAGCCGGTGCCGCGTCGCTCGGCGATCGTCACATCGCCGGCCGCCCAGTGCGTCGCTTCGACCTCGCGGATAACTACCCGGATCGACTCGCGCGGTGCGTCGATCGCCTCCGCTGCCGCGTCGGTCAGTTTGGTGATCAGGGCCCGCAATTGCTCCGGCGTGCGGCCGGCGACGAGGGTGACGTCGATGAAAGGCACCGTGGTCACGCTCCGCCGCTGAGGTAGACCGAGCCAAGGTTGGTGAAGTGCACGCCGATCGAGCTCCCGGGCGGGGCAAAGACCGCGTCGGTCATCCCGCCGGTCAGCACGATCCATCCGGCCTCGATGGCGTGCCCGCGACGCGCGAGGTCGTTGGCGGCGAGGGCCAGCGCCTCACCCGGGTGTCCTTGCACCGCAGCGCCGGTCGCGGAGTCGAGGATCTGCCCCTCGACCTCGAGCAGGACGCCTTCGAGGGTCAGATCGAGGTCGCTCGGCGGCAGGCCGACCGGTCCCGTCACGAACGCGCCGGAGGACGCGTTGTCGGCCGCGACATCGCCCGCCTTGAAACGGAAATCCTGGTAGCGGCTGTCGATGACCTCCGCTCCGCCCCAGACACTGTCGACCGAAGCCATGGCCTGGACACAGGTCACGCCCGGCCCGACAAGCCGATCGCCCATGACAAAGACGATCTCCGGCTCCACCCGCGGATGGATCAGCCGCTCCTGCGGGATCGGGTCACCCGCGGGCAGGATCATCGCATCCGTGAGCCAAGCGACAAAGGGGAAGAAGACCCCCATCCGGTTCTGCTTCGCCCGCGAAGTCAGGCCGAGCTTGACGCCGATCAGCTTCTCGCCCCGGTCCAGCCGCGCCTGGAGATTGAGGTCCTGGACCCGGTAGCCGGTGTCGAGGTCGAGTTCCGGCCACTCGTCGGTGAACGGTGGCCGCTCGATCCGCTCGTCCTCACACCGAAGCAGCTCTGCCGCAACGCTTTCGACGTCCCAGCCGCCCTCCGGCGCCTTGCCGTATGCCGTGTCCACACTCATCAGCGCACCCCAGCCCCAGCGAGGTCACCGAGTTCGGCCTCCTGCTGCAACTGCAGGGCGATGTCGATGATCATGTCCTCCTGGCCGCCGACATAGCCCAACTCCCCGACCCGCTGAAGGATCGCGTGGGCGGGCACGCCGTACCGCTGGGATGCCCGCTCGGCGTGCAGCAGGAAGGAGGAGTAGACGCCGGCATACCCCTGGGTGATGGACGCGCGGTCCATCCATGGCAGCCGGGGGATGAACGGCCGCACGACGTCCTCGGCCGCCGACAGCACCTCGCCGAGGTCGAGTCCCGTGCGGATGCCGAGCCGCTCGAAAGTGGCGGCGAGGACCTCGGTGGGCGAGTTGCCTGCCCCTGCCCCGAGCGCACACAAGGCGCCGTCGATCTGCCGGGCACCAGCCTGGTAGGCGAGCACCGAGTTCGCGATCCCGAGGCTCAGGTTCTGGTGCCCGTGGAAGCCGACCTGCGCACCGTCGCGCCCGATCTCGGCGATGACCGCCTCGACCCGCTCCTGGGCGTCCGAGAGCACCAGTGCACCTGCCGAATCCACGACATAGACGCATTGCGCCCCGGCATCGACCATGATCCGCGCTTGCTGCGCAAGCACTTCCGGGCTCGCCTTGTGCGAGAGCATCAGGAAGCCGACCGTCTCCATCCCCAGTTCGCGGGCCGCGCCGAAATGTTGGATCGAGACATCGGCCTCGGTGCAGTGCGTGGCGATCCGAGCGACCGACGCCCCCACCGAAGCGGCCTTCGTCAAGTGGTGCACTGTGCCGAGCCCGGGCAGCATGAGGATCGCAATCTTCGCCTGCGTAGCCTCCTCGACGGCCGCCGAGATGAGCTGGAACTCGTCGACCTTGGAGAAGCCGTAGTTGAAGCTCGATCCCCCAAGGCCGTCGCCGTGCGAGACCTCGATGACCTGCACACCGGCGGCGTCCAGCGCGTGCACGACGCTGCGTACCTGCCCCTCGGTGTACTGATGGCTCATCGCATGCGAGCCGTCGCGCAGCGTCGAGTCGGTGATCCGCAGGTCGCGCTCACCACCGCCCGTCGGCGTCCGCGCCAGGACCTCCGACTCCGTCACCTGGTCGGCGACGACCGGGAGATCCTCCGGGCGAATCGTCATGTCTCCCATGGCTCTTCAGACTCCTACCTTCTCGCCGAGGTCGGCCGAGGACTTCCACGTGGTTTCGACGCCGAGGCGGTGCGCGACGAGGATGTCGCCGACGCGAGCGGCTGCCGCTGTGATGATGTCGAGATTGCCCGCGTAGTCGGGCAGGTAGTCGCCGCGTCCCTTGACCTCGATCGGCACGAACACTCGGGCCATCCCCTGCCATAGCTCCCGCGCGGGATCGAACTGGGGATCGGCGCGCAGGTGATAGCCAGGGACGTACTCCTGCACGGTGGCGACCATCGCGTGGATCGACGCGAGGATCCGATCCTGCAACACCCCCGCCTCACCGGCCTCCGCGGGGATGGCACAGAAGACCGAGTTGCGCATCATCAGGGGTGGTTCGACGGGGTTCAAGATGATGATCGCCTTGCCGCGCTCTGCGCCACCGACGACTTCCAGTGCGGCAGAGGTGGTTTCGGTGAACTCGTCAATATTCGCGCGAGTGCCGGGCCCCGCCGACTTGGACGAGATCGAGGCGACGATCTCGGCATACGGCACGGGGACGACCGACGAGACTGCCTTGACCATCGGCGTCGTCGCCTGGCCACCGCACGTGATCATGTTGACGTTGAGGGCGTCGAGGTTGAAGTCGAGGTTGACCGGGGGGCAGATGTATGGCCCGACCGCCGCCGGCGTGAGGTCCACCGCGAGGATGCCGGCCTCGGCATACCGGGGGGCATTGGCGGCGTGCGCCTTAGCGGAGGTGCACTCAAAGACGATATCGGGCCGGTCGTCTTGGGCGAGCAGCCAGTCGACGCCCTCGGCGCTCGCGGTCAGGCCGAGCGACGCGGCCCGGCGCAGCCCGTCGGACGCCGGGTCGACGCCGATCATGTAGCAAGGCTCGATGATGTCGCTGCGGCGCAACAGTTTGAACATCAGGTCGGTGCCGATATTGCCCGGGCCGACGATCGCGGCGGAGGCCTTGGTGCTGCTCATGACAGTGGTGACTCCTTAGACGAAACGCGCGGTGACCGAGCCGAGACCCGCGAAGGTCGCGGTGACCGAGTCGCCCGCGGCGATCGGGACCATGGCGCACACCGCGCCGGGCAGGATGACGTGGCCGGCTTCGAGAACGACGCCGCGCGCGCCGACCGTATTGGCAAGCCAGACAAGGGAATTGATCGGCGAGCCGAGCGCGGCACCACCCGCGCCCGTCCCGGCCACGTGGCCGTTCCTGTGCATGACGGCCCCGACGCGGCGCAGGTCGACCTCGCCGAGGGGCGTGGGCGTCGAGCCGAGTACCACAGCCGCGGAGCTGGCGTTGTCGGCGATCGTGTCGTAGAGCCCGATCTTCCAGTCGGCGATCCGGGAGTCGACGATCTCCAGCGCCGGCAGCACATAGTCGACCGCCGAGATCGCATCGGGGACCGTGACCCCGGGGCCGGCGAGCGCCTTCTTCAGCACGAACGCGACCTCGGGCTCGACCCGGCCCTGCAGGAAGCGGCTCGCGGGGATCGGCAGGTGCTCGAGATAGAAGAAGTCATCGAACAGGTGTCCGTAGTCCGGTTCGCTGACGCCGAGCAATTTCTGCATGGCGACACTGGTCAGGCCGACCTTGTGGCCCTTGATGGTCCGGCCCTGGGCGAGCAGCGTCGCGATCTGGTGCTGCTGGATCGCGTAGGCGTCGTCGAGGGTCAGGTCCGCATAGGTGGCCGTCAGCGGCGCGATCGGCCCATCGGCATACGCCGCCAGCAGCCGCGCGGCGACCTCGCCACGCGCGTGGTCATCCACGGTGGTTTCCCTTTCGATGAGACGGGGATGTCACTGACCGTATGCCGGTGCCCGCCGGCCGTGGCGCTCACGTTCCGCTTTGGGGAACATCGCCGGGTGGGACGGCAGGTGGGTCAGGCGCTGTAGGCGCGGCTGATCCGATTGGCCGCCGCGGTCAGCAGCGGCACCAGTCGGTCGACCTGCGGGGCGATCAGTTCGCTCGGGCCGAAAACGGAGATCGCCGCGATGGCCCGCTTGTGCTCGAGGATGGGGACGGCCACCGAGGACGCCCCCTCGAAGGCCGCGCTGTCGGAGGCGGCGAAACCGTCGCGGCGGACGCCATCGAGAATCCGGAGCCAGTCAGCGTCAGTGCGCACGGTGCCTCGAGATCGCGGGGGGAAGCCCGCCGCCATCCGGGCCTGATTGGCGAGGTCGTTGTGCGCAGCGATGGCCTTGCCTGAACTCGTGCAATGCGCAGGCAGGCGACGTCCCGCGTGCCCGAGGATCCGCAGGCCGTCGGCATTCTCGAGGCGTTCGACGAAGACGACGTCCGCGCCGTCGGGGACGCCGAGGTTGACGGTCAGACCGGTGGCGCGCGCGACATGGCGCATGGTGGGGAGTGCGACATACCGCAGTTGGTTGCGTTGCAACGCGAGTTGGCCCAACTCGTAGATGTGGATGCCGAGGCGGTATTGCCCGGTGGCGTGATCCTGCTCGACGAAGCCGCGGCTGACGAGCGTGCTCAACAGCCGGTGAGCCGTGGACTTCGCCACGCCCAGGCGCCGAGCCACATCGGAGACGCCGAGCTCGGAATCGACGGCGAAGCATTCGAGCACATCGAGGGCCGTGCCCACCGACTTCAGCCCCGACGCGCTCGACTGATCGGCCGGGCGGAGGCGTTTGGGAGTGGAGGCGCACCAGGCGCTGTTCTCGGTGGCGATGGACATGCGGGCGACTCCTCAGGGTGTGCTGCCGTGACAATCGCGGGTTTCTCGCGTCTAATCAATGCATGCGTTCCGGTGAATGGAACGCTCGCGACGGTGCGAGCGAGACGGGCGTCGGCGGCCCTCGCACCGTGCTGGGTCGTTATCTCGCGGTGCTGAATGCCTTCGACCCTGGCACGGCGCGGATTGCGTTGGCGCAGCTGACCGTCAGGACCGGTCTGCCGAAGTCGACGGTGCATCGACTGTGCGCGGAGCTTGTCGGCGAGGGGCTGTTGGAGCGGGACGAGGAGGGGATGTATGCGCTGGGCATCCGCCTTTTCGAATTGGGCGAGTTGGTGCCGCGACATCGGACGCTCTCGTCGGTGGCGCTACCGATCATGGAGGACCTGCGCGAAGCGACCCGGCAGCGCGTCCATCTCGCCGTGCTGGACGGAATCGACGTCGTCTATGTCGAGATCCTCGGCGCCGGCGTGATCGACGTCGCCTCCCGCGTGGGTGGCCGCTTCCCCGCGCACGCGACCGGCGTGGGCAAGGCGATCCTGGCCTACTCATCCGCGGCCACCGTGAAGGCGCGGATCGAGGCGGGGCTCCCGGCGGTCACCTCGCGGACGATCGCCACCGCGGATGGGCTCATCGGTGAGTTGCGCAAGATCCGATCGGTCGGCATGGCGCTGGACCTAGGCGAGTCCCACCTCGGCGTGGCCTGCGTGGCCGCACCGGTCTTCGGCGCGAATCGCCGCATCCGCGCCGGCCTGTCGATCACCGGGCCGGCCGCGTCGATCGACCCGGGTGTGCTCGGTCCGGCCGTGCGCACGGCCGCGTTCACCCTGACCCGCACCCTGCGCGACGCAGGCCTATGAGGTCGTTCCCACGACAGGGTCGCTGGTCGGGTGTATCAGCAGCCTTGACAGCCGCTCCATACTGATCGCACGGTGACCGGGGCCGCTGCCGCCGCGAAGAGAAAGGTCCGAGATGTCGATCCGCCTTCCCTCATCGCCTCTGCGGTCGCCCTCCCCGCCTTAGCGGGGTGTGGCGGTGGGCGCACGAGTTAGACGCCAAGTCCGTCGGGGTCGGCCACGACGTCGTCAGCAGCGCCGACCAGGTCCGCACCGAGCCCGTCAGCCACCGCCGGGGACGACCCGCCGGCAGCGTCCCGAGACTTCTGCGAGGTCACGGCCACGGTCTTGGACTCCGCCGCGGCTTATGTCGAGGGAATGAACGGGCCTGACCACAACGAGCTCGCGCAGGCTGCGACCGCCGCGCGCAAGGTCGCCCTGGCCAGCGCGCCGAGCGAGATCAAGGACGATGTGCGCATCACGGCGGCCCTGGCCGGCAGCGCGCAAGCCGGGCTCGACAACACCGCCGAGGGGATTCCCATCGAGCCGCAGACCCCCGAACAGATCAAGAAGGCGGTCGACGCATGGAAGACCTGGACGGAGAAGAATTGTTCTGCCGAGGTCGCTGCCCGCTGGAAAGTCACGTAGCCGGTTGACCCCCGCCCGGGGCGGGCGGCCCCGGGCGCGGGCACGGCATCCGGCACTGGGTAACGTGCCCGCATGGCCGAATCCCTCCACCCCAGCATGCACCCGATGTTCGACTACCGGTCAGGGCATTCTTGAAGACCTGCTCGAAGCCGAGGAATTTGATGATCGACAGATTGACCGACGGGTGGAAACGCAGCCCGCCCTTGAATGGCCCGAGCGCGGAGTTGAACTCCACGCGATAGCCCCTGTTGATCTCGACGCGTCGCTGATCGTCGACCCTGCCGATCGGCGGCGGCAAGGGCGGCTCCGACTTCGACCCCAAGGGCCGCACGGACGCCGAGATCATGCGCTTCTGCCAGTCCTTCATCACCGAGCTCTATCGCCACATCGACGAATACACCGACCTGCCCCCGGGCGATATCGGCGTCGGCGGCACCATGATCGCCTGCTCCGACTCCGCCGGCTTTGTCGTCGATGCTGAGGGGATCGATCTCGCCTTGCTCAAGGACGTCAAGGAGCGGCGGCGCGAGCGCCTGAGCACGTATGCCGCGGAGCGCGGCGCGTCGGCGACGCACGTCCCGAGTGCGTCCATCTGGGATGTCCCGTGCGATATCGCCTCGCCCTGCGCCACCCAGAACGAGTTGCCGGCAGATGGAGCGAAGTCGTTGGTGGCCAATGGCGTTCGATTGGTGGCCGAGGGTGCGAATATGCCCGCGACGCCCGAGGCGATCGCGATTTTGCAGGAGGCCGGGGGGTTGTTTGCGCCGGGTAAGGCATCCAACGCCGGCGGTGTGGCCACTTCAGCCCTGGAGATGCAGCAGAACGCCAGCAGGGACACCTGGGGCTTCGAAGAGACCGAGGCCAAGCTCGCGGCGATCATGAGCGAGATCCACCGCAAGTGCGTGGATACGGCCGCTGCGTATGGGGCGCCGGGCAACTATGTCGTCGGCGCCAATCTGGCTGGCTACATCCCGGTGGCCGACGCAATGGTCGCCCAAGGCGTCATCTGACCGGTGTCGTCGCGCCCGTGGGTGTCACCGGCCGACGGCAGGCACGAGGAGCGCGCCGACGTGCGGCGGTAGCTCCACAGCCGAGCCGCGCACGGTGGCGCCGGACGGGGTGGCCCAACGCACGGCATACGTGATGTCCTCGCCGAGGCCGACCGTGACGGGTTCGGCCGAGAAATTCACGACGATGACCACGGCGCTCGCGTCGCTGCCACGACGCAGCACGAAGGTGCGGGCGGCCTCATCAACCGCGCAGGCGACATCGAGCAGCCGCGGGTCGGTGAGCGCCGGCAGCTCCCGTCGCAAGGCGATCAACTCCCGGTATGCCGTGTGCACACGGCGACCGCGCTCGCCGGACAGCTCCCGCCAATCCAACTGCGACGCAGCGAAACTCGCCGGATCCTGCGGGTCCGGCACGACGGCCGGGTCCCAGCCCAGCCGGGCAAACTCGGCAAGCCGACCATCGGAGATCGCGCGCCCCAAGTCTGGCTCGCCATGCGAGCTGAAGAACTGGAAGGGCGTGCCGGCCGCGAACTCCTCGCCCATGAACAGCATCGGGGTGAACGGGCCGAGCAGCGTGAGCAGGGCGGCGGCCAGCAACTGGTCGTCATCGAGAACCTCGGTGAGCCGGTCGCCCCGGGCGCGGTTGCCGATCTGGTCGTGGTTCTGGCTGTAGACGACCAGCCGCGATGCCGGCAGCGTCTCGCGCGCGATCGGCGTCCCCCAGTCGGCGCCGCGGAACGAACTCCACGTCGCGGCATGGAAGAAGCCCTCCTCGCAAACCCGCTGCAAGGCCGACAGCGGCGCGAAGTCGGCGTAGTAGCCGTCGGTTTCGCCGGTCAGAGCCACGTGCAGGGCGTGATGGAAGTCGTCGCTCCACTGCGCGTCGAGTCCGTAGCCACCGCCGTCGCGCGAGGTCACGAGAGAGGACTCATTGAGGTCGGACTCGGCGATCAGGATCAGCGGCCGGCGCAAGTGCGCGGCCAGGGCCTGGGTCTCGATCGCCATTTCCTCGAGTAGGTGCATCTCGGATGCGTCCTGCAACGCGTGCACGGCATCGAGGCGCAGGCCGTCGACGTGGAAGTCGGTGAACCAGGCGCGCGCCGAGTCCAGGATGAAGCGGCGCACCTCGGTCGAGTTCTCGCCGTCGAGGTTGACCGGATCGCCCCAGGTCACCTCGCCGGATTTGAGATAGGGCCCGAAGCGGGGCAGGTAGTTGCCCGACGGGCCGAAGTGATTGTGCACGACGTCCTGGACCACGGCCAGGCCCCGGGCGTGGCAGGCGTCGACGAAGCGCTGGTAGGCGTCCGGGCCGCCATACGTCTCGTGCACGGCCCACCAGGCGACACCGTCATAGCCCCAGCCGGCCTGACCGTTGAAGGCATTGACGGGCATGACCTCGACGATGTCGATGCCGAGGTCGACCAGGTGGTCGAGCCGGCCGATGGCCGAGTCGAGGGTGCCCTCGGGCGTGAAGGCGCCGATGTGCAGCTCGTAGATGACCGAGCCGGCCAGCGGACGCGCCCGCCATGCCTGATCGGTCCACACGAAGGTCGACGCATCCCAGGTCCGCGAGCGCGCGTGCACGCCGCTGGGCAGCCACCGCGATCGCGGATCGGGCAGGACCTCTTCGGTGCCGTCAAGGCGGTAGCCGTAGTCGACGCCCTCGGCGGGCACCGGGACCGCCCGGACCGGCGACCACCAGTCGCCCGGGCCGCGCCGCATCGGGATGCTCTCGTCGGCGACGATGAGGTCGACCTGCTGCGCAACCGGCGCCCACACATCGAATTGGCCTCTGGCAGAAGGCTGCTCGGGCAGGCGAAGCAGGAGAGCGACAGGCAGCGCGGCGAGAACCTCGCCCACGGCGACGCCGGCGTCGTCGGCCTCCAGAATCGTTCCGGTGAAGGCATCCCGCCAGCGGCCGGGGGCCAGCGCGATCGTGGTATCGCCCCAGCCGCCGCGCGCCGACAGCCCCACGGGCAGTCGGGTCGCGAGCGTCACCGCGCCACCGCGATCGAAGGCGACCACGTGATCGGCCGCGTCGCCCTGCACCGCCACCGGGGCGTATGCCGTGAATCGCTCCCCCTCGTCGCGCCGAGCGGTCAGGGCGCGCTGAGTGACCAGCAGTTTGGCGACGCCGAGATCATCGAGACCTGAGGGCCGGCGTGCGGTGCCGGGGCCGAGGTCAGCGAGCGCGGCGCGTCGCATGGCGTAGTCGACGGGGCGCCGGTTATCGGGATCGACCAGCGACTGCTCCCACAGCTCAGCGCCCTGATAGACGTCCGGCACGCCCGGGATTGTCAGGCCGATCAGCTTGGCGGACAAGGCATTCGACCAGCCCGCATCGACAACGGCATCGAGGATCTCGGCCACCACGGCGGCCACCTCGGGATTGTCGTATGCCGCGTCGATAGCGGCCTGGACGGCCGCCTCGTAGTCCGCGTCGACCGCGGTCCAGGCGGTGCGATCGCCGGCCTCGCGCATGGCCTTGACGGCATACGCGCGCAGGCGCTCGCGGGAGGCGGGCCAGGCCCCGATGATCGCCTGCCAAAGCAGGTTGCCGAAGGACCGGTCGGGCACGGGTGCGAGGTCGAGCAACCGGGAGAGCCATGCGCTCCACCGCTCCGGCACCTCCGCGAGCACGGCGATTCGGGCGCGCACGTCCTCGCCGCGCTTGGTGTCGTGCGTGGTCGCCGTCGTCATGGCCACCGGCCACTCGGCCTGCCGAATCGCCATGGCGTCGTGAAAGTCTTTGGGCGCGAGCGCAAAGAAGGACGGATCGCCCCCGACCTCGGTGAGGCTGCTCAGCCGCGAGGTCCTATAGAAGGCGCAGTCCTCGACTCCCTTGGCCATCACCATGCCCGAGGTCTGCTGGAAGCGCTGAGTCCCGGCGGCCGCGCCGTCGCCGAGCAGCGGGGCAAGGGCATCGAAGGCGGCGGCCAGATCGGGCCGCCTCGTCAGCGCCGTGGCGAAGGCCTGGTCGACGTGCTCGCGCCCGAGCGGGAGGTAGGAGCGATAGACCGGGAAGGCAGCCAGCAACTCGGCGATCGCGTCCTCGATGACGGCCGGGTCGAGCGGATCAAGGGCCTCCAGCAAGGGCCACAGATCCCGGACGATGCGGCGGACTTCGGAGTGCAGGATCCCGTCCGCGACAACGCGTTTCGTGCCATGGGTGAGCGCCTGCCAGTCGAGCGCCTCACCGCGGAGTTCGGTCTCGAGGGCGGTCAGGCCGGACTCGCCGGCGGGATCAGTGAGGAGGCGATCGATCAGGGCGAGCGCGTCATACCCGGTTGTGCCGGCGGTCGCCCACTGGTGCGGCAGGGTCTCGCCCGGCTCCAGGATCTTCTCGACAAGCACATACGCACCGTCGGTCAGCACGGCTAGATCGTCGAGATACTTGCCGGGGTCGGCGAGCCCATCGGGATGGTCGATCCGCAGCCCGTCGACGAGCCCGTCGGCGAACCAACGCCCGACCTCCTCGTGCGACTTCGCGAACCACTCGGGGTCCTCGACGCGGATTGCGACGAGGGTGTTGACCGCGAAGAAGCGACGGTAGTTCAACTCGTCGTCGGCGTGCCGCCACGAGACGAGCTCGTAGTGCTGGCGGCCGTGCACGGCGTCGGCGTTGTCGTCCAGCGGCCCGACCGTTCCGGGAGCCAGCGGGAAGCGCTGGTCGTGGTAGTGCAGCTCCCCCGCCTCGACCCGCAGCCCGGCAATGGTGCCATCCGCGCGCAGGTCGTCGTCGCCGACGACGGGGATCCGCACCCGGCCGTTGCCGAACGGCCAGTCGATGTCGAAGGCCGCGGCATACGGGCTCTCCTGGCCGTGCGTGAGCACGTGCCACCACCAGGTGTTCTGCCACGGCTGGGCGATGCCGACGTGATTGGGCACGATGTCGACCAGCACGCCCATACCGAGCCGGCGCGCCTCCGCCGAGAGCGCCGAGAGGCCGGAGGAGCGACCGCGCGCCGGGTCGACGGCGCTGTGGTCGGCGACGTCATACCCGTGCTCGCTGCCGGACTCGCTGGCCAGCAGCGGCGAGAGATAGACCCAGTCGACGCCGAGGTCGTGCAGGTAGCCGAGGATGCCCGCGGCCGCGCGCAGGTCGAAGTCCTCAGTGATCTGGAGTCGGTAGGTGCTCGTGGGAGTGCGCATCGATCACCACCGTATGCGGTTCTCCCAGGTGCGGGCGCACTCGGCCAGGCCATCCCCGCGGGCTACGAGGTCCTGGCGGCACCCTTCGATGTCGTCCTCGCCGACGACACCGACCTTCAGCCCGTTGTCTATCACCCCGTGCTACACGGATTCCGCGCTACACCGCTGCATGGCCAATCGCACGATTACGGTGGACGACGCGACCCTCAAGCGTGCGCGCCTGCGGGCGCTCGAGCGGAACAAGTCGGTCAACGCCTGCCTCGCCCAGCCTCTGCGTCGCTATGCCGATGCCGGCGAGGCCGATGAGAAGATGGCGCGGGTGCTCACGATCGCCGAAGCGTCCACCGCTCGCAACGGCCCCGACGGCCGGGCGTGGACGCGCGACGAGTTGCACGGTGGCCGACTTCTTCGACACCAACGTGGTGGTCTATGCCTTCGACAACGCTGAACCGGCGAAGCAAGCGGTTGCCCGTCGCTTGATGCGCGATCATCCCGACGCGGTGATCAGCACCCAGGTCCTCCTTGAGTTCTATTCGGTCGTGACCCGCACGATCTCGCCCTCGCTGCCGACGACATCGCCCTGAAGGCGTTGACGTCACTCGCGGATCTCGAGGTCGTGCCGGCCGATGCGGAGCTCGTCGTCCGGGCCGCCGAGACCTCGACCTCGCACCAGGTCTCGATCTGGGACGCCATGATCATCGAGACGGCGCGACTCGCGGGGTGTGCGACGCTCTACAGTGAGGACCTGCAGGACGGCCTGATCGTGCGCGGCGTGACCGTCCAGAACCCGTTCGCCACGTGACGCCGAGACACGGTGGCCCGTCGGGTCAGCGCTTGATGAGCGGGCTGTTGACGCCGGCGGCCTTGTCGCCGGCGTTGAAGAACTCCTCGCGATAGATGTCGCGCGGGAAGAGCCGCTTGGACATCAGCGTTTTCAGCGCGGCCTCGACCATCAGCGGTGGCCGCAGAGGTAGCCCTTGCAGCCGGACAGGCTGGCGTGATCGGCGGCGATGACGTCGGCGACCATCCCGTAGGCGTATGCCGTCGGGTCGCCCCCGTCGGCCGCCACCTCCTCCGCGGTCGGAGGACCCGTGCAGATCGAACTGCGCGCGCAGGTCATCGAACCCCAACGCAAGACCTTCCAGCACATCGTGGAGCGGTATGGCGGTCGGCCGGCCTCGCGCTACGAGGAAGGGACGATCGACCTCCAGGGCGTCGTCAACTTCCACTACAAGGCGCTGTGGGCGCCGGCAAAGGAGATCTACTCCCCGGACGTCAGCGCCCTCAAGCTCACCGATCCCTACTCCTACATGGACCCGCGGCAGTTCTACTACGCGCCCCATGTCACCTCGCGGGCCGACCTGCACGAGGCCTTCGGGGCAACGCTCGGCTATCTGGAGAGGTGCTGGTGGCGATGCGCCGACTGATCCGGGTCAGCGGCTTCGGGGCCGTCGCCTCGATGCCGGCGTCGTCGACATCGGCCTCGTCGGCGCCGACCAACTGAGCGATCCGCAGCATGAAGGGCGTCATGGGCCCACTCCTGGAGTCGGTTTCGGGTAGGGGAGGTCGGCCGGCTCGGACTGTCGTGCGCGAGCGGCAGGAGAAGTGGAAGAGGTCAGCCGACCCCGGCGACGGCCGCCGCCCCGGCCGCGGCCACCAGCTTGTCCTGCGCGGCCGAGCCACCGGAGGCGCCGATCGCGCCGACCAGGTGGCCGTCGACGACGATGCCGACCCCGCCGGGGAAGGCGGCGACCCGGGGTTGCGCGAGGATCCCGGCGCGCACATCCGGCTCGGCGACGATCGCGGCATAGAGCGCATCCGAGGCGAGACCGCCGAAGTTGGCCACCGTCCAGGCCTTGTCCGCGGCGATCGGACCGAGGCGGCGAACGCCCCGTCCATCCGGGCGAAGGCGAGCGGCCGGCCGGCCGCATCGGTGAACGCGATATTGAAGGCGCCGCCGATCTCCGCGGCCGCGGCCAGGGCCGCATCAAGCGCGCGGCGGGCGCCGGCATACGTCGAGGTCGCGGCGGTGACGGTGAATGCGTCGGACATGACGGGTCGGCTCCTCTCGGCGGGTGGCGGGCAGCACGGATCGACCGGTGGTGGCGCGGCTGTCCGTGACGCCGCCACCGGGAGTTGCGCGTCCGATCAGGTGTAGACGGAGGTGAAGCGCTCGTTGAGTTCGCGGGCGTGGTAGAAGATGCCCTTAGCGATCTGGTCGGGCGTCCACTTGTTGATCGGCCGGTCGCGATAGGCCGGATAGCCGCCGGCGAAGACCTCGTTGCGGTTGCCGGACGGGTCGAAGAAGTAGATCGTCTGGCCGCGGGTGATGCCGTGGCGGGTCGGGCCGATGTCGATCGGGACGTCGTCCATGGCGAAGATGTCGCCGGCCCGTCCGACCTCGGTCCAGTCGCCGAGCTTGAAGGCGAAGTGGTGCAACTTGGCCTGCGGACCTTCGAGCACGGCGATCTGGTGGATCTGGTTGTTGGCCGTCATCCACGAGGCGATGAAGTGGGCGTCCTTGTCCTCGAGGTCGGTCTGGACGCGCTCGGTGGGGAAGAAGTCGAAGACCGCGCGGAACATATTTTCCATCGTCCGCACGTCCTCGGCGAGGATCAGCGCGTGGTCCAGCGCGGGCACGCCGACCCCAACGAGGTGACGGGGGAAGGCGTCCGGATTGTGGGTGCCGACCTCGGTGCCGATGAGCGTCTGGTCGTGGTAGACCTCGAAGACGTGTTCCGACGGGGAGATGAAGCGGATCCCGTCGCTGACCTCAGGGTTCTCGCCCTTGCTCATCCGCTCGACGGTGAGGCCGAAGTCTTGGGCCTTCTTCTCGATCAGGTCGATGTCGGATTCGTATTCGACCTTGAAGCCGAACTTGACGACACCGACGCCGCCCTCCTCCAGGACGACCGAGTGGTGATCCCACTCGTCCCAGGCCTTGTAGTAGACCTTCCCGCCCTCGGCCAGGGTCTCGTAGAGGCCCAAGGTGTTGGCGTAGTGGTTCTTCGCCTCGGCGAGGTCGGTGACGCGCGCGTGCACGTATCC
>NZ_DAOQZV010000056.1:0-15592 GCF_035343835.1 Nostocoides sp.
GACCCGGCGTCGCGGGGCGAGCCGCTGGGGTCACCGGCGAACACCTCGCTGCCCTGCCCGGCGGCCGCACGCAGCAGCGCCTGCCGCACCTCGGCGGCGCGAGTCTGCGGCAGGTAACTCAGCTCGATATTGGAGTCCCGGCCACCAGCCGCCTCGATCCGAACGCTGGAGAGACCGGCGAGCCGGGCCAGCAGCGGACGGGTGATGTCGACGGCCTGGATGCGGTCGTAACGCACCTGCCGGTGTTGTCGATTGACGATGCCGTGACGCAGCTCCACCGTCGTCGGGCCGAGGCGATAGGTGGTGTTGCGCCAACTGACCCACGACCCGGCGACGACGAGGACGACGATGACCAGCCCGACACCGGCGATCTGCAGCAGGTGGCCCTGGGTCGGGTCATCCCCATGCCGCCCGAAGAGGTTGTCGAACTGGGTGCTCAGCCAATACCCGATGGCGCCGGTGATCATCACGCCGCCGCGCAGCAGCGGCGTCAGGGGATGGACGTGGGCCCAAGGCACGTCGGCCTGCGCGCCGCGGTCGGTGATGTCGTCCGCCGGAATCGTCACAGTCCCGCCCGTTGCGCCTCACCGCGAGCGGTCAGCCGTTCGCGGAGGGCCTCCGCGGCTGGCAATTCCAGCCCCGGCACCCGGCCGCCGCTGGCCGGGGAGGCCGTGTGGATCGTCACGCTCGCCAGTCCGAAGTGACGCTCCAGCGGGCCGGAACCCATGTCGGCATACTGCAATCGGCCGTAGGGAATGCTCACCAGCCGCCGGAAGAGTCGCCCGCGGCGAATGACGATCTCCTCGGGTAGTTCGGCATAACTGATGGCACTGACCTGTCGCCCGATCAGCCAGAACTGCCACAGGAAGAGTGCCGCGACGACGCCGGGAAGCCCCCAGAGCCACCGGCTGACGGTCGCGGCCAGGACGGCCGTCGCCAGCAGGAAGGGCAGGTAGGCGAGCAGCAGGCCGATTCGGCGGGCGCTGGCCAGGCGCGGCGAGATCCGGCGCCAGGGCACCTCGGCGTTGTCGTCGTAGAGGGCCACGGTCATTGGCCCAGTCTGCCTTGCCGAGCGCCGGCCGTAGCCCGGCGAGCCGAAAGACCGCAGCCTGGCGGTCCGAAAGACCGCGGCCCGGTTGTGCGCCCGGACCTGGCAGGGTAGAGGATGGAGAACGAGTGCGTTCCAGATCACATCGAAGGAGACTGCCGCCGTGGCCAAGACCGAGGACGTAGGCCCCATCCTCAACGGCATTCCCACCGGGCTGCCCGACATTGACCCCGACGAGACCCAGGAGTGGCTCGACTCCCTCTCCGGGGTGATCGACGAGAGCGGGCGGGCGCGGGCGCGCTATCTGATGCTCCGGCTGCTGGAGAAGTCGCGGGAGCTGCAGGTCGGCGTGCCCTCGTTGACCACGACCGACTATGTCAACACCATCCCGATCGAGCACGAGCCCTGGTATCCGGGCGACGAGACGGTCGAGAAGCAGATCCGCCGGATCAACCGGTGGAACGCCGCGATGCTCGTCCACCGCGCCCAGCGCCCGGGCATCGGCGTCGGCGGCCACATTTCCACCTACGCCTCCGCGGCGACGCTCTACGAAGTCGGGATGAACCACTTCTGGCGCGGCAAGGATCATCCTGGTGGCGGGGACCAGATCTTCTTCCAGGGCCACGCCTCCCCCGGCATGTATGCCCGGGCCTTCCTCGAAGGCCGCTTGGGCGCCGAGCAACTCGACGGCTTCCGTCAGGAGAAGTCGCACCTCGTCGACGGCAAACCGCTCGCGCTGCCGTCGTATCCGCACCCGCGCCTGATGCCGGAGTTTTGGGAGTTCCCGACGGTGTCGATGGGCCTGGGGCCGATGAACGCGATCTATCAGGCGCAGTTCAACAAGTATCTCGGCGACCGCGGCATCAAGGACACGCGCGACCAGCACGTCTGGGCCTTCCTCGGCGATGGCGAGATGGATGAGGTCGAGTCCCGCGGCCTGCTGCAGACCGCTGCGATCAATGAGCTCGATAACCTCACCTTCGTCATCAACTGCAACCTGCAGCGCCTCGACGGGCCAGTCCGCGGCAACGGCAAGATCATCCAGGAACTCGAGGCCTTCTTCCGCGGTGCGGGCTGGAATGTCATCAAGGTCGTTTGGGGCCGCGGCTGGGATCCGCTGCTGGCCGCCGACCACGAGGGCGCCCTGGTCAATGTCATGAATCAGACGCCGGACGGCGACTACCAGACCTTCCGCGCCAATGACGGCAAGTATGTCCGCGACTTCTTCTTCGGCCGAGACCCGCGCACCCGCAAGATGGTCGAGAAGTGGAGTGACGACGACATCTGGTGGAAGCTCAAGCGCGGCGGCCACGACTACCACAAGGTGTATGCCGCCTACCGCGCCGCGCTCGCCCATGAGGGCCAACCGACGGTCATCCTGGTCAAGACCATCAAGGGGTATTCGCTCGGCTCGCACTTCGCCGGGCGCAATGCGACGCACCAGATGAAAAAGATGACCCTGGATGACCTCAAGGGCTTCCGCGACACCCTGCACATCCCGATCAGCGACGCCGTACTCGAGGCCGATCCCTACCTGCCGCCCTACTACCACCCGGGCTTCGAGGACGACGCGATCAAATACGCGCTGGAGATGCGCGGCAAGCTCGGTGGCGGTCTGCCGCAGCGACGGGTCGACTACACCCCGATCAAGCTGCCCGGAGACGACGCCTACCGCGTGGTCAAGAAGGGCTCGGGCAAGCAGCAGATCGCCACGACGATGGCCTGGGTGCGCTTGCTGAAGGACTTGATGCGCGAGCCGGAGTTCGGCAAGCGCGTCGTTCCGATCATCCCCGATGAGGCACGCACCTTCGGGATGGATAGCTTCTTCCCCACCATCAAGATCTATAACCCGCACGGGCAGACGTATCGCTCCGTCGACGCCGACCTGATGCTCGCCTACAAGGAATCGACGTCCGGGCAGATCCAGCACACCGGGATCAACGAGGCCGGCTCGCTGGCCGCCTTCACCGCGGCCGCCACGTCCTATGCGACGCATGGGGAGCCGATGGTGCCGATGTACATCTTCTATTCGATGTTCGGCTTCCAGCGGACGGCCGACTCCATCTGGGCAGCGGCCGATCAGATGTCGCGCGGCTTCCTCCTCGGTGCGACCGCTGGACGCACGACGCTAACCGGTGAAGGCCTGCAGCACGCCGACGGGCACTCGCTGCTGCTGGCCGCCACGAACCCGGCCGTCCGGGCCTACGACCCGGCCTTCGGCTACGAGATCGCGCACATCATGCGCGACGGCCTGGAGAAGATGTATGCCACCAATGGCGATGGTGACGACCACAACGTCATCTACTACCTGACCCTCTACAACGAGCCGATGGTGCAGCCGGCCGAGCCGGGCGACGTCGACGTCGAGGGGATCACCAAGGGCATCTACCTGCTCGACTCCCCCGAGGGCGACGGGCCGCGTGTTCAGTTGCTCGCCTCGGGCGTCGGCGTGCCGTGGATCCAGGAGGCGCAGCACCTGCTTGCCGACGATTGGGGGGTGCGCGCCGACATCTGGTCGGTCACCTCTTGGTCCGAACTGCGGCGCGAGGCGCTGCAGATCGACCAGTCGCGCTTCCTTCACCCTGAGGTCGAGGTGGAGGACCCGTATGTCACGCGCCAGCTCGCCGGCCGGCGGGGACCGGTCATCGCGGTCTCGGACTACATGCGGCAGGTCCCGGACCAGATCGCGCAGTGGGTGCCCGGGGAGTTCCATTCGCTCGGGGCGGACGGCTTCGGCTTCTCCGATACCCGCGCGGCGGCCCGGCGCTTCTTCCACATCGACGGCCCGTCGGTCGCGGTCCGCGCCCTGCAGGCCCTCGCGGCCCGCGGCGAAATCGACGCCTCGATTCCGGGTCAGGCGGCCGAGCGGTACCGGCTGCTCGATGTGACGGCCGGCGCCTCCGGCAACGCCGGCGGGGAGTCCTGACCCGCCCGTCGCCGCTGTCTACCGCGGCAGCTGTGGGGTGATCACCCCACAGCTGCCGCGGTCGGGCGCACGCGGTCGGGATGGTCGGTGATCACCGTGTTCAACCCGGCCGCGACGTATGCCGCGACCACGCCCGCCAGATCGCCCGGCTCGGCCGGGTCCTCGCTCGAGCGGAACTCCGGCGGCAGGAAGGCGTTCTCGGCGCGGAAGGTCCAGCAGTCCACCCGCAAGCCGGCCGCGTGGGCGTCGGCGAAGACCGAGGTGGGCTCGCCCAATGCCCCCTCAGCGGCGCCTGGGAAGAGCACGCGGCGGCCCGGCCCGATCGCGGTCACGACCTGCGCGACCTCGGCGAGGGCAGGCGGGCGAAGGGCGCGGCCATACGTCCATTCCGGGTGACCGGGCACGCGACGATGGGGATCCTCCTCGACGAGGAAGACCAGGCCGTTCTCGACGCCCAGCCCGCGCAGGCGGGCGAGGAAGCCGAAGTCGAAGGACATCACCTCGACCGGCGACTCACCGCCGAGGGCGTGGGCCGCGCCGAGGGACTCGATCAGCGCCGGCTCGATGGGCAGGCCGATCTCGGTGAAGTACTCCGGCGACTTGACCTCCAGCTTCAGCCCGACCGGCCGGCCGAGCTCCTCACTCAACCTCGACCTGAGCTGAAGGATCTGCTCCAGCGAGGCGATCCCCCACTCGCCGTCATGAGCAGTCGATCGGAGCGCGGGCAGCGGCTCGACGGCCCGGAGTCGCTGGACCTCGGCCCAGGTCAGGTCCTCGGTGAACCAGCCGGTCTGGGTCAGGCCTTCGACCGCCCTGGTGGCACGCAACGACGCGAAGTCCGGGCGGCGGGCGATGTCGGTCGAGTGCGCGATATTGCTCTCGTGCCGCGCGACGAGCACGCCGTCCCGTGTTATCACGACGTCGATCTCGAAGGCGTCGGCGCCCTGCCGGATCCCCAGTTCGTAGGCCGCGAGGGTGTGCTCGGGCAGGTAGCCGCTCGCCCCGCGGTGGGCGACGATGCTCGGTCGGGTGGTCATCGCCTCAGCCTAGGACCGCCCGGCGCGCGTGAGCCCGCTCAGCAAGTTCGGCGAGCCCGGTGCATCCAGGTGAGCAGCTCAGGGGCGGTATGCCCGACGTCCTGATAGAGCTGGCGATCCTGAAGCTGCAGGTGCCCCGGATCCCCCAGACCCGGCTTCGCCGGCTCGGAGTCGGGAATCAGACGCCAACTCCAGCGGCGATAGGCATCGACGGCGAAGGCCAGCACGACAACGGCTGCCATGAACGCCACCACGACTTCGATCCCCACCGGCCCCAGCATCCGCGCACCCGGCAGCGGAGTCAACATCACCGACGCCCGCGCGACGGTGGTGACGTGTCGCGGGACGCGGGCGCACGGCATACGGGCACTTTCATAAGCTGTGCGCTGTGTCCAAAGTCCTGACTTCACTGCCCGTCGGCGAGCGCGTCGGCATCGCCTTCTCCGGGGGGCTCGACACCTCGGTGGCCGTCGCCTGGATGCGCGAGAAGGGGGCCATCCCGTGCACCTACACCGCCGACCTCGGGCAGTACGACGAGCCGGAGATCGAGACCGTGCCCGGCCGGGCGGGTCAGTACGGCGCCGAGATCTCGCGGCTGGTCGATTGCACGAGCGCGCTGGTCGAGGAGGGATTGTCGGCGATCGCCTGCGGCGCCTTCCACATTCGCTCCGGCGGCAAGACCTATTTCAACACCACGCCGATCGGGCGCGCGGTCACCGGCACCCTGCTCGTGCGCGCCATGCACGCCGATGACGTCTCGATCTGGGGTGACGGCTCGACCTTCAAGGGCAATGACATCGAGCGCTTCTACCGCTACGGCTTGCTCGCCAATCCGGGGCTGCGGATCTACAAGCCGTGGCTGGATGCCGACTTCGTCGGCGAGCTCGGCGGGCGGCACGAGATGAGCGCCTGGCTGACCGAGCGCGGACTGCCCTATCGCGACAGCCAGGAGAAGGCCTACTCGACCGACGCCAACATCTGGGGCGCCACGCACGAGGCGAAAACCCTTGAACACCTCGATGTGTCGCTGGAGACCGTCGAGCCGATCATGGGCGTGCGCTTCTGGGATGCCTCGGTAGGCATCGATGCCGAAGACGTGACGATCACCTATGTCCAGGGCCGGCCGGTCGCGATCAACGGGCGCGATCTCGATTCGGTCGCCCTCGTGCGCGAGGCGAACACGATCGGTGGCCGGCACGGGCTCGGCATGTCCGACCAGATCGAGAACCGCATCATCGAGGCGAAGTCGCGCGGCATCTACGAGGCGCCCGGGATGGCCCTGCTCTATATCGCCTATGAGCGCCTGCTCAATGCCGTCCACAACGAGGACACGGTGGCCAACTACCACGCCGAGGGCCGGCGTCTGGGCCGCTTGCTGTATGAAGGCCGGTGGCTCGACCCGCAGTCGCTGATGCTTCGCGAGTCCTTGCAGCGGTGGGTCGCGTCCGCGATCACCGGGCAGGTCACCGTCCGCCTGCGCCGGGGCGACGACTACACGATCGTCGACACCCGCGGCGAGAATTTCTCCTATCACCCGGACAAGCTGTCGATGGAGCGCGTCGAGGATGCCGCCTTCGGCCCCGTGGACCGGATCGGTCAGTTGACCATGCGCAACCTCGATATCGCCGACTCCCGCGCCAAGCTCGAGCTGTATGCCGCTCAGGGCCAGTTGGGCGTCGGCCACGTCGAGCTCGTCGGCCAGTTGGAGCCGGGCGGGGCCGCTGAGATCGCCGCCAACCCGAGCGTCGACCCCGAGGGCGACGACGCCCTGGACGCGGCTGCTATGGAGTTCGGCACTGACTGAGCCTTGCGTCCGTGCGGCTCGGCACCCGGTCTGGATCAGGAGCAGACGGCCATCGTGGCCGTGGTGAACCTTTCGAAAGGAGTCGTCCAGTCCCCCAACAGGGCGCTAGCCTCTTCCTGGGTCTTGCCGACCAGCGTGTCGCTGATCGCTTGCATATCGGCCAGCAGGCCTAATGCGTCGGATGGGACAGCATCGATCACGTCCCGCGCGAAGGCTGCATCTAGATCCGCTTGAGTCACGCTGCCGGTCGCGGCCTTCAGGCCGATCGTCGTCAACGCGGCGAGGACCTTGGACATCGCCGCACACTCCGGCGAATCCGCGCCTCGGGGCGTAATCGAGGCGGAGGAGCCGCCGCCTGTCATGGCTGAGGTGGCTGCCGAAGCACTGGCCGGGGCCGTTTCGGAACTTCCCGCCGGCGACGAGGCCGGCGTGAGCACAGCAGACGCTGAGGGCGAGGGAGTCGACGCGCCAGAGGAACAGCCGCCGAGAGCGAGCAGAGTGGCGGCGAGGACGAGAGTGCCTTTGGCTGGCATACGTGATCATCTTCCGTGCGACGTGGCCCTGCGTCGTGAAGGGTATTGACGTCGTCGCCGCTTGCGCTAGTGCCTACCGGCACCCCGCCCGACCCCCGCGGCCGCAGGATGGACCGGGCGACGACAGCTTTCCGCCCGATGCCATAACCCCTCGTGCGCAAGAGAAGGTATTCCCTTGCGCACGAGGGGTTTCGGGCATCGGGCTGGAAAGCTGCGACGGCGCCAGGTGAGGTCAGCCGCGCGGGAACATCGCCGGCGCCAGCGGGGTGACCTTCAGGCTTTGCACGCGGGCGGCGCCACCCTCGGCCCAGACGCCGATCCGGTCGCTGCCGGCCGATGGGAAGACCTGGTCGGTGATCGACGTCTTGCCGCCCTGAGCAAAGACCTCCACGGAGGAGCGGTCGAGGTAGATCGATAGGGTCAGCTTGCCGCCCACCAGCGCCACCGAGGCATCATCGATGGAAGGGAAGGAGGACGCAAAGTCGAGCTTGCCGCTGGCTGTGCGATCGACATACAGCCGGCCGGTTGCCATGTCGTAGCCGATGAGGGTGCGCTCCGAACCATCCGCGTTGCCATGGACGGACAGGCCGAAACGCGTGGCCGTCCCGGGCGTGAGCACGGCGTCGATGCGTGCCACGCTCGCGGCCTTGGGCAACAAGGTCTCACCCGAAATCGACTGTGCCGCAGCGGCATACGCCTGCGCGGTCAGATCCAACCCACCGGCCTGCTGCACGACGCGCGAGACCAAGCGCGGCCCCTTGGGCGTCGGCGCGAGCCACACATTGCGCGGCAGCGCCATGGCACTGCGCCATGGCGAGGTCGGGATTTCGTTGGCGTAGTCCCAGTTGTTCATCCAGCCGATCATGACCCGCTTGCCCGCGGGGACGTCGTTGAACGACACCGCGGCGTAGTAGTCCCGGCCGTAGTCGAGCCAGTCATAGCTCTCGGCACGCGTGGGTGCGGGCGCCGTCCCGAAACGGAACTCGTCGGCGAGGATGTGCCCCCAGCCGAAGCGGTTGTTGTCGACGATATCGATGTGCGCCTGCTTGCCGGCATACGGCCGCAGGTCGAAGGCCTGCCAATCGAGGTATTCACTGTTGCTCCCGGTCGCCGATGCCACGACCTGGCCATCGACGACGAGATTGACCGCGGTCTCGTCCGAGCGGACCGTCGCGGGGACATCGCCCATAACAACGTGATCCATCGTCAGATGCCCCCAGCCACCCGTGGCCTGGTCCCAGACGCGCAATTGCGCGGTGCGGCCGCGCAGTTCGCTGACATTCCAGTTGCGCCAGTTGAGCGCCCCGTCCTCGGGCCCGGTGAGTGAACGCACCACCTCACCGTCGACGAGCAACTGGATCTCCAGACTGCCGTCGGTGCGCTTGCCACCGCCGACCAGCATGCTCAGGTAGTCGCCGGTGATCTCGAAGGCCGGCGAGGTCATCGATCCGGTGTTGTCGTCGCCGCGCGGTCCGCCTTCCCAGGTGTTGATCCGCTTGCGGCCGATGAAGTAGTCGCCACCCGCCGTCGAGGGGTTGCGCCACGGGTCGGTCGCGAAGTCACCGGTCAGGCTCCATCCGGTGTCGGCGAGGGTGGTGCCGTCGGGGAATTCGAACCCGTCCCACAGCAGCGTGCCGGGCGGCGGTTCGTTGGTCAGCTGAGCACCGTCGACGTGCGGGTGCTTGCCGCCACCGACGAGAAAGTTCACATAGTCCGATTCGACCATGAAATCGGGTGACCGCAGCGTTCCTACCGGCCAGTCGCGATCGAGGAATCCGTTGACCAACCCATGTCCGACGAAGCCGCTCACCGGGTTCTGTCCTTCTAGGGTTCCGGTGGCCGGCGCTTGACCCCAGGGGCCGTCCTTCCAGTTGCCCGGTTCGTTGGCCACGGTCCAATCGCCATAGGTCCCGTCGTTGAAGTCGGCGAAATTGGTCCCGGTGGGCAGACTGTCGGCCGTCACGGTGCTCTGCGAGGTGAAGGTCGTGCCGTCGAAGTCGCCGACGAAGTACTGTCCGCCACTTCCCCCGGCGACGGCACCCGGGTTGATGTTGACGACGAGGACCCACTTGCGCTGCTTGGTCCCCTGCACTTCCAGCTGGAACAAGTCCGGGCATTCCCACTGCCCGCCAACGGCATTCGCGGGACCGAAGTCGCTCAGATAGGTCCAGTTCTTCAGATCGGCCGACTTGTAAAGCAGCACCCGGTGCTCCTGCGCCTCGACGGCCGCCATCACCCAATAGGTGCCGGCCGGGCCGGAGTAGCGGAAGACCTTCGGGTCTCGGAAGTTCGCCGAGTCGCGGTTGAGGACGGGGTTGCCCGAGTATTTCGTCCAGGTCTTCCCGGCGTCGAGGCTGTAGGCCAGAGATTGGGCCTGCTTGCCGGCCAGGGTCGGGTGCTTGTCGGTGTAGGCGCTGGTGTAGATCGCCACCAGCGGCGGATTGGTCTTGGTGCCGAGCCCGGAGGAGTTGGTCTTGTCGATGACGACCGAGCCGCTGAAGATGTCCTCGATGCTGTCACCGGCCTCGTTGAAGGTCTGCGCGATGGCGAGCGGCTGCTGCCTCCAATGGATCAGATCCGGCGAAGTGGCGTGGCCCCAACTCATATTGCCCCAGCGGTTCCCCGAGGGGTTGTGCTGGAAGAAGAGGTGATAGGTCCCCTTGTAATAGACCAGGCCGTTGGGGTCGTTCATCCAGTTCTCGCGAGGCGTGAAGTGAACGGCCGGGCGGTAGGGCTCCTCGCCGACGGCCACGCTGGGCGCGAGCCCGGCGGGACCGACGCTCGCGGCGGCCGGCGCAATCAGGGCACCGACGCCCACGGCAGAGACGGCGGCTACGGCACTGAAGTGCCATGGGATCGAACGCAGTGTCTTCATTGACTTTCCCCTTGGTGCGTGTGTCGAGCGGCAGCAGCGCGCACGGCCCTCCCATTGGCCCGCGGCGATCGCCCGTGGGCGATGTTGACAACGTTGTCAGTCAGCAACCGATGGGAACTGTAGAGGATGGTTAGGCGAGCTACCAAGGGCGTGCGCCAGCCAATCCCGACCGACGCTCGACCCGGACGAGATTGGGACGACAACGGATTTGTCGTGCTGCCACAAATAGGGTGCAGTTGTGAGCGGACCGACGCAGTTGTCGCGTGCCCAACGCGAGCGGGTGACAGGGCATACGGACGACCTGACGCGCGCGGCCGTCGCCGACATTGAGTCCCGCCACGCGTGGTATGCCGCCCTGACCGCCTCGGAACGCTCCTACGTCGCGCTCATGGCGCACGCCGGCGTGGCGAACTTCGTCGACTGGCTGGGCGGCGAAACGCCGACAGAAGCCGCCGGCGCCGCCGTTTTCGAGGCCGCACCTCGCGAGTTGACGCGCTCGATCACGCTGCGCCAGACGCTGGAGTTGATCCGCTCGGTGGTCGATGTCATCGAGGCACGGGCAGCCGACATCGTCGGCGAGCAGTGGGCCCCCGCGATCCGTGAAGCGATGCTGCGCTACAGCCGAGAGGTGGCCTTCCGAGCCGCCCACATCTATGCCGATGCTGCCGAACAACGCGGCGCCTGGGATGCGCGCCTCGAAGGCCTGGTCGTCGATGCGATCCTGCGCGGCGACGCCGACGACGCGATGACCTCGCGGGCTGCGGCTCTCGGCTGGGGAGCCACGTCGCGCGTTGCCGTCATCGCTGCTAGTCCCCCGAATCCGTTGTCCGGCACTGTGATCGATCCCGCTTATGTGCTCGACCTCGTGCACCGGAATGCGAACCGACACGGTTTGCACGTGCTGGCTGCCGTCCAGGCGGGACTGCTCATCATGCTCATCGGCGAAACCGATGACGCCCTGCGGGATGCCGCGATCCTGGGCGTCGATGTCGGCGAGGGACCGATCGTGGTCGGCCCGACCGTGCCACATCTCTTTGCAGCCGGGCGTTCGGCGCGTGCGGCAATCTCCGGGCACGCCGCCGCGGCCGCGTGGCCGGATGCCCCCCGGCCGGTGTCCGCTGGCGACCTGCTGGCCGAGCGCGCGCTGCTCGGCGACATCCCCGCCCGCAACACCCTGGTCAGCCGCATCGTGCGGCCCCTGCAGACCACCTCGGGCGGCAGTCTGCTCGACACAGCCGCCGCCTATCTCGAGAGTGGCCGCTCCCTCGAAGGCGCGGCCCGCCGGCTCTTCGTCCACACCAATACCGTGCGTTACCGCCTCGGCCGCATCGCCGAGCTGACCGGCTACGACATCACCGACACCCACGAGGCGGACACCGTGCACCTCGCGATCCGGTATGCCCGGCTCCGCCAACCAGCCGCCGCGCCCGTGGCGCGATCCTGAGCAGGGCCGCGAGCACCCGCGCGGCGCGCCCGACCAGATGGTCAAGTTGTGGGTGTCCTACAAACCGTCCGAGCCTTTTGCGTATCTTGCGCTCCCCCAGAGGCTGCCCGAAGTACGAGACCCTGAAGAGGTGATCGCAATCGTCTGCCCCGGACAGGGGTCGCAAACGCCGGGCTTCCTGACGCCCTGGCTCGAGATGCCCGGGCTGCGCGAGCAGTTGACGCAGTTGTCCGACGCCGTCGGGATCGATCTGGTGGCACACGGCACCACGTCCGACGAGGAGACGATCAGGGACACGGCGGTGGCCCAGCCACTGATCGTCGCAGCCGGCCTGTTGACCGCTGCTGCGGTGGCGACCCAAT
Organism: Nostocoides sp.; assembly: GCF_035343835.1. Taxonomy (NCBI): domain Bacteria; kingdom Bacillati; phylum Actinomycetota; class Actinomycetes; order Micrococcales; family Intrasporangiaceae; genus Nostocoides; species Nostocoides sp. Next base: position 12,030 of record NZ_DAOQZV010000056.1, read on the forward strand.
CGCCCCCCGACGTCCTGGCCGGACATTCGGTCGGCGAGATCACGGCTGCGGCGATTTCCGGCGCCCTGACTGAGGCGGACGCGGTCGGGTTCGTCGCTACCCGTGCCAAGGGCATGGCCGCCGCGAGCGCGATCACGCCGACGGGCATGAGCGCAGTGCTGGGCGGCGACTCGGACGACGTCGTCAGCGCCCTCGAAGCCCTTGGCCTGACCCCGGCCAATATGAACGGCGCCGGCCAGATCGTGGCGGCGGGCACCCTCGAGCAACTCGCCGACCTCGCCGCGGCACCGCCGGCCAGGGCCCGCGTCATCCCGCTCAAGGTCGCCGGCGCCTTCCACACCGACCATATGGCGCCGGCCGTCGAGCCGCTCACCGCCTTCGCCGCGCGCATCACTGCCTCGTCCGCCCGCATCCCGGTGCTGTCCAATCGCGACGGTGCGCAGTTGACCGACGGCCCCGAGATCCTTCAGCGCCTTGTCGCGCAGGTCACCAGCCCGGTTCGGTGGGACTTGTGCATGCAGGCGATGCAGGAGGCGGGTGTCACCGGCCTGATCGAACTCGCGCCGGCCGGCACTCTGGTCGGCCTGGCCAAGCGCGGCCTCAAGGGCGTTGAGGCCCTCGCGGTCAAGACCCCCGACGACCTGGACGCAGCCGCCCGGATGCTGCGCGACCATACGTCCTCCGCGACCGAAGGTGGCATCGAATGAAGCGCCCGAATCCGTTCGCCCGCAAGGGAACTGGGAAGATCAAGGGAGCGACTGGATCGGCGGGATCCAAGATCCTCGGGGTCGGCGGCTACCGGCCCGAGCGGGTCGTGCCCAACGCCGAACTCGTGGAGGCGATCGATTCTTCCGATGAATGGATCCGCGATCGATCCGGCATCATCGAACGACGGTATGCCCGCCCCGACGAGACAGTCGTCGATATGTCCTTCCCGGCGAGCAAGGACGCCATCGCCATGGCCGGGCTCGAAGCGTCCGACATCGATGCCGTCATCGTCGCGTCGGTGACCCACGAGTTCCGCACGCCGGCAGCAGCGCCGATGCTGGCCGACCGACTGGACCTGCGCTGCCCGGCATTCGACATCTCGGCGGCCTGCGCGGGCTACTGCCACGGCATTGGCCTCGCCTCCGACATGGTGCGTGGCGGCAGCGCCAGCAATGTCCTGGTCATCGGCGCCGAGAAGCTCTCCGATGTCACGGATTTCCACGACCGGTCGACCGCCTTCATCTTCGGGGACGGCGCCGGCGCGGCGGTGGTCGGACGCAGTGACCGACCGGGCATCGGCCCGACGGTCTGGGGCTCCGAGGGCGACAGTTGGGCGACGATCCGGCAGCGGGCCCCGTGGAATGACGTCATCGCCGCCGAGCCCGGCAACGGCGCCACCATTGCGATGGAGGGCCACAAGGTCTTCCGGTGGGCGGTCTGGAGCATGGCCCCCGTCGCGCAGCGGGCGATCGAGGCGGCCGGCATCAAGGTCACCGACCTCGACGCCTTCATCCCACACCAGGCGAATATGCGCATCATCGACGCGATGATCAAGCAACTCAAGCTGCCGTCGGACATCGTCGTCGCGCGCGATATCGCCCAGACGGCGAACACCTCTGCTGCCTCCATTCCGTTGGCGACCGAGCGCCTCATCCGCGAAGGGCTCGTGCCCCGCGGCGGCCTCGCCCTGCAGATCGGCTTCGGTGCCGGCCTGGTGTATGCCGCACAGGTCGTCGAGTTGCCCTGATGAGTTCCCGGGTGGTCCACGGGTCAATCGGGCCGATCACCATCAACCCACACCTAAGGAGAAGAAAGCATGGCTGCCACCGAGCAGGAGATCCTGGACGGCCTCGCCAACATCGTCAACGAGGAGACCGGCGTCGATGTCGCCGACGTCCAGATGGACAAGTCCTTCACCGACGACCTCGACATCGACTCGCTGTCGATGATGACCATCGTCGTCAATGCCGAAGAGGCTTTCGGCGTGCGCATCCCCGACGACGAGGTCAAGAACCTCACCACGGTTGGCGACGCGGTCAAGTTCATCCAGGGCGCCCAGGGCTGACGCCCGACTGGCCCGCGGAGCCGGGCCGACACCCGTGTTGCCGACCGCCCTAACCTCTGCTAGGACACCCCCCGAAGTTTTTCCGTTCCTTCGTCGCTCCAATACTTCGCGGGGACCCCGTCGTCCGTGGTTTCGTAACACGGCCTAGCAGAGGTTAGGGCTCGTCGGCCTAGGGTCTACCCTGCTCAACGACGCCTAACCCCTGCTAGCAGCGGTTAGGTCGCCCAGCCCGCCACCAAAGGAGCTGCCCACAATGACTGATGCACTCACCCGAGACGTCAAAGTCGTCGTCACCGGCCTCGGTGCCACGACCCCACTGGGGGGCGACATCCATTCCACGTGGGAGGCGCTCCTGGCCGGCACGTCCGGCGCGCGCACGATCGAGGCGGACTGGGTCGCGAAATACGACCTGCCGGTGACCTTCGGGGCGCCCATTCACACGCCCGCCGACCAGGTGCTGACCAAGGTCGAGTGCCGTCGACTCGACCCCAATGCGCAGTACGCCATCATTGCGTCCCGGGCCGCGATGGCCGACGCCGGCTCCCCAGAGGTCGACCCCGAGCGCCTCGGTGTCGTCATCGGCACCGGCATCGGCGGCGTCTGGACGCTTATCGATCAGTGGGACAACCTGCGCGAGAAGGGGCCTCGCCGCGTCTTCCCCCTCGCGGTCCCCATGCTCATGCCCAACTCGGCCTCGGGGAATGTCTCGCTCGACCTCGGGGCGCGGGCAGGCGCTCATACGATTGTCTCCGCCTGCGCCTCCGGCGCCGAATCAATGGGGGCGGCCGCGGAGATGATCCGCTCCGGACGCGCCGACATCGTCGTCGCGGGCGGCACCGAGGGAGCGATGCACCCACTGTGCGTCGCGGGCTTCGCCGCCATGCAAGCGCTCTCGAAGCGCAATGACGACCCCCAGCACGCTTCGCGGCCGTATGACGTGGACCGCGACGGCTTCGTCATGGGCGAGGGCGCGGCCGTCATGGTGCTCGAGTCCGAGGAGCACGCCAAGGCTCGCGGCGCGCGGATCTATGCGGAGTTCGCCGGGCTCGGGATGAGCTCGGATTCCCACCACATGGCGGCCCCCGAGCCCGAGGGCGCCGGCGCCTCGCGGGCGATGGTCGAGGCCGTCGGTCGCGCTGGTCTGGCGCCGTCGGACATCATCCACGTCAACGCCCACGCGACGTCGACCCCGGTCGGCGATGTGGCCGAGGCGAATGCCATGCGACGCGCTTTCGGTGAGTTCGTGGACGGTATGGCCGTCTCGGCGACCAAGTCGATGACCGGGCACCTGCTCGGGGCCGCCGGCGCGCTCGAGGGGTTGTTCACCGTGCTCGCCGTCCACAACCGGATCGCCCCGCCCACGATCAATATCGAGAACATGGACCCGGCCATCAACCTCGACGTCGTCCAGAAGGCCCCGCGCGAGTTGCCCGCCGGCGATATTGCCGCCCTCAACAACTCTTTCGGCTTCGGCGGCCACAATGTCGCTTTTGTGGTCAAGAGCTACTGA
>NZ_DAOQZV010000057.1:0-15553 GCF_035343835.1 Nostocoides sp.
ACGCAGCGACCCACGCATCGACGGCGGCTACGGCCGCCGGGGCATCCAGGTTGTCGGCCAGGGCGGCGCGGATCGCGGCCACGGTGGCCTCGGCGGGCGGCCCCTCATTGACCGATACCCCTGCACGCCACGACGACAGGCGCGTCCGCGCCGTTTCCAGGTCGTTGTCGGTGAACTCCCAGGGCGCGTCGTAGCGGTGGCCGAGCAGCAGCAACCGGATGGCCATCGGGTCGATCCCGGCCCCGCGCAGGGCGGAGACGAGCACCAGGTTGCCCTTGGACTTGCTCATCTTCTCGCCGTCGAGGCCGACCATGGCCTGGTGCACATACGCCTTGGCGAAGCGCTCGCCCAGGGCCTCGGCCTGGGTCGCGGACATATCGTGATGGGGGAAGACGAGGTCGACGCCCCCGCCCTGGACGTCGATGGGCAGCCCGAGGCGGTCGCCGGCGATGGCCGTGCACTCGATGTGCCAGCCCGGCCGTCCGGCGGGCAACCCCGGCACCCGCCAAGCCGGCTCACCCGGCCGCTCGGCGCGCCACAGCAGGGGGTCGAGCGGATCGCGCTTCCCGGGCCGGTCGGGGTCGCCGCCCCGGTCGACGATCACGTCCATCATGGCCGTGCGCGTGAAGTTGCTGACGATCGGAAAATCGTCGGCGCGCGTCAGGTCCAGGTAGATGTCCGGGCCGTCCGCGCCCGGCACCCCCAACTCGTATGCCGCTCCCGCCGCGATCAGTTCGCGCACGTCCGCAGCGATGACGTCGATGGACTCGACGACGCCGACCAACTCCGCCGGCGGCAGCACGCCCAGCGCGGTCATGTCTTCGCGGAAGAGGGCGATCTCGGAGGCAGCGAGATCGGTCCAGTCCACGCCGTCGCGCGCTGCGCGCTCGAGCAGCGGGTCGTCGACGTCGGTCACATTCTGGATGTAGCGCACCCGCAATCCGCTGTCGCGCAGCGCGCGTCCGAGCAGATCGAAGGTCACATAGGTGGCGGCGTGACCGAGGTGGGTGGCGTCATACGGGGTGATCCCGCAGACATACAGGCTGGCGCTGCCGTCGCTGCCGGTCACCTCCACGAGCTCGCCGGACGCGGTGTCGCGCACGCGCACGGAACCGCCGTGACCGGGGATGGCTGGGATCGTGACCTCGGGCCAGGCTCTCACGTCGGCAAGGGTAACTGCCGCCGCCGACAGATCAGAGCGGCGGCCAGGGGATGGCGGGCCACTCCCCCGCGGGCGCCGGATGGCGCCGCTCCGCCAGCAAGGCCGCGACCCGCGCCCGGAGCGCACGCACCTCGCGGACCGTCAGGTGCTCGGCCAGTTCCGAGGACTCCTCGTCCACGCGCTCCAGCCGGGTGGCAAGGGTCTCCAGACGGTGGATCTCGCTGTCGGGCAATGCTTCTCCGGCCCAGCCCCATAAGACAGTCCGCAACTTGGGCTCGCGGTGGAAGGTCACGCCGTGATCGACGGCATACAGGCGCCCTGCATGCCGGAAGGCGTGCGCGCCTTTGCGGTCGGTGTTGTTCAGGACGACGTCGAGCACGGCCAGGGCACGCACGTCCGGTGCGTCCTCATGGGCGACGAGCAGCGGCCCGCCGTCGTCGTCGACGGCTCGCAGGACGGGGATCAGTCCGGTGGCCAGGCTGCCAGGGCGGATCACGTGGACGACGGATTCGGGGGCGTCCTCGCCCAGGCCGCCGAGCCACTCCTGGACCATGCCGCGTCCCAGTGGGCCGTCGCGCAGGATGGTGCGGGGCACCATGTGCCAGCCGCCTAGTTCGCTGATGACATAGGCCGCCCGCTCCCGCCCCGCGAGCGAGCCGTCGGGGAAATCCCACAGCGGGCGCTCGCCGGAGATCGGCTTGTAGATCGCCAGCGGACCGGTGCCGGCAGCATCGAGCCGGGTCAGCAGCGTGGTGTTGGAGGCGCCCGCGACCCGGCCGAGGATGTGCAACTCGGCGCGCTGCAACTGCTCCGCGTCGATCAGCGCCGGTAGCCGTTCGCGCGCGGGCAGATGTGCCCGGTCGGATCCAGGGGCAGCCCGCAGAAGGGACAGGGCGGGCGGCCGGCGGCCACTAGCGCCTTGCAGCGTCGCGCGAACTCGGCCGCCATCGGCGCGCTGAGCGTCACCTGAACCGACTGGATCGCGGCCGGCAGGCCGGCCTCGCGGGCCTGCTGCTGCGCCTCCTCGTCGGCGTCGGGGTCGCGGTCGTGGCATTCGAGAATGACGACCCGACGGTCCGCCTCGAAGCGCAGGGCGAGGGTGTTGATGCGGAAATCGTCTTCGAAGGGTGTGTCCAGGGGCTCGTTGTCGACCGCAAGCGGCACGGCCGGCAACGACCCGGAGGCCTCCAGGGCATCGCTGATCCGGTCGGCGATCGCGATGACGTGCACCTTTTCCACCGACATCGTCGAGATCCGGGCGCCGTCGCGGGCCTGCAGGAAGAAGGTCCGGTTGCCGGGCGGGCCGACCGTGCCTGCAACGAAGCGCTCCGGCGGGTCGTAGGACGTCAGGCTCATCGGACGTCCTCGCGCCCGACCTGACCGGTGGAACTCATGTCTTCGACCCTACCCGCCGGGTCGGGCGCGCCTCCGCCGCCGCCGCCGATGATCCCGTCGCCGGTGTCGTCGGCCGGAGCCTCCTCGGCGATGGGCGCCGGGATCAGGCCCTCTAGGCCGGTGCCCGTGCCGTTGATCCCGAGGACGAGCGGCCGGCCGGTGGTATAGCGGATGACGCTCACCGATGCCGGGTCAACGTGGATGCGCTGGAACTGATCCAGGTGGGTCCCCAGGGCGTCGGCGAGGATCGCCTTGATGACGTCGCCGTGGCTGACCGCCGCCCAGATGGCCTGCGCGCCATGCTCGCCGCGAACCTCGGCATCGTGCCCTCGCACGGCGGCGATCGCCCGGGCCGACATCTGCGCCAGGGATTCGTTGGCGTGCTCCGGGCTGGGCGGGAAGGTCGCGGCGGACGGTGCCCGCTGCACGGTCTGCCAGAGGTCCTCGGCCGCCAGGTCCTTCAGCGGCCGGCCGGTCCACGCGCCATACCGGCACTCCTCCAGGCCCACCTCCGTCAGCACGGGCAGCCCGTGCGCCTCGGCCAGCAGCGTGGCGGTCTCGACCGTGCGCTGCAGCGGGCTGGCGACCACACGGCATACGGGCAGGGCGCTGAGGCGCTCCGCGAGCCGGGCGGCCTGGGTGCGGCCGACCTCGTCGAGGCCGATGCCGGGCAGGTGGCCGGCGAGCGTCCCGGAAGCGTTGGCGGTCGTCCGGCCGTGGCGGATCAGCAGGAGTGTCGGCACTGGGGCAGTCTAGGTCGCGCGACCTCAGGTCGCCGCGAGCCAGCCCGCGCCCAGCGCCAGGGCCAGGCCGGCACCGGCCAGGACGCGGTAGCCGATGAAGGAGCGCAGCGAGTTGGTCGCGACGAAGCGCAGGAGCCAGGCGATCGAGGCATACGCGACGACGAAGGCGACCACGGTGCCTAGGAGCATCTGGCCGGCGCCGAGTGCACCGAGGTTGTCCTTCTCGGACACCATCGAGAACAGGCCGGCCGCGGTCAGTGCCGGGATGGCCATGAAGAAGCTCAGTTCGGTCGCGGTGACGCGGTCGATGCCGCGCAGGAGCCCGGCCGAGATCGTGGCCCCGGACCGGGACACTCCGGGGATCAGCGAGAAGCACTGGACCAGGCCGATGATGACCCCGTCCTTGGCGTCGACCTGCCCCTCACCGCGCTGGCTGCCGGCCGCTGCGAGGTCGTCGTGGCGCTTCTCGGCGACGAACATCACCGCACTCCAGGCGACCAGGGCCGCGGCGACGACCCAAAGATTACGCAAGGGACCTTCGATGACGTGACGCGCCAGGAAGCCGACGATCCCGACCGGGATCGAGCCGAGGATGACCGCCCAGGCCAGGGGGTAGTCATGATTTGTGCGCGCCTGGGCATCGGTCAGCCCGCGCACCCACGCCAGAAACAGCCGAATGATCTTGCGCCCGAAGAAGAGAAGGGTCGCCAGGATTGCTCCGAGCTGAATGATCGCCGTGTAGGCCGTGACCGCCGGTTCGTCGACCTTGAGGCCGAGCATTTTCTCGGCGACCGTCAGATGGCCGGTGGACGAGACGGGGAGGAACTCGGTGAGTCCCTCGACGACGCCGAGCACGACGGCATCGAAATAGCTGAGCATGAGCAGAGGCCTCGGGGGTCAGAGGGCGGGCATGGGAGCGAGCACGGCAACGAGCAACGCGGTGCAGAATTCAACCAGCCAAAACTGGGAAGCACCTGAGGGCGCGCCGGACGGACGGTCGGGGGCGCGGTGGAGTGCGGGAGCGGACGTCAGCTCGGGTGGCCGGCCGCGTCGTCGCCGAGCTCGACGACGTCGAACTCCTCGTCGTCCAGGCCGAGATAGCGCTGATCCGAATCGGACTCGTCATCGCTGCCCGTCGCGCTCTCGTCGTCGTCCTCATCGTCGAGGTCATCATCGTCGTCGTCGAGGTCGTCCTCGTCGTCCGGCTCCTCATCCAACTCCTCATCCTCGTCGGAGTCGTCGTCCTCGCCTGCGTAGAGCTCGAGCGGAGTCATCTCGCCGAAGGCTTCCAGCAGGGACTCGTCATATTCCTCGAAGGCGTCGGCCAGGTCGTCATAAGCGGCCACCACGGCCGGGTCGTCCTCGCCGCGGCGTTGTGCGCAGGCTTCCAGGTGTCGTTCGAAGGCGGCGGTCAAGGCAACAAGGGCAGCGCGCGGGTCGGCCATGGCAGACACGGTAGCGCGTGCCTGTTCGCACACAAGGAGCCCGGGTCACCGACAACTCACCCGGGCGGAGACCCGCCGCTTCGCCGATGGCGCTGTCCGTCGGCCGCTTGCGCGGGGTTCGTCAGCAGGTGGCGATCAGGCGCGCGAGGACCCGAGTGCCAAACTCCAGCGCAGCCACGGGCACGCGCTCGTCGATTCCGTGGAACATCGGGGCGAAGTCGAGGTCGGCGGGCAGTTGCAGGGGCGCGAAGCCGTAGCCGGTGATGCCGAGCCGCGAGAGGGCCTTGTTGTCCGTGCCCCCGGAGAGGCAGTAGGGCAGTACCTCTGCGCCTGGATCTTCGGCCTGGATGGCCTCGATCATCGCCTCGACCAGCCCGCCGGAGAAGGGTGAGTCCAGGGCGATGTCCTCGTGCAGGATGTCGATGTCGACGTGATCGCCGGCCAGGTCGCGCAAGGTCTTCATGACGGTTTCGTCATGACCGGGCAGGAAGCGTGCGTCAATGCTGGCGTGCGCGTCCTGCGGGATGACGTTCTGCTTGTACCCGGCCTCCAGCATCGTCAGGTTGGCCGTGTCGCGCAGCGTGCCCCGCACGAATCCGGCCGCCCCGCCGAGGTGCGCGAGCAGCGGGTCGAGGTCGCCGCCGGCATACGAGGTCCCGGTCAGGTCAGCGAGGCCGTCCAGGAGCGACTCGACCGACGGGATGAACTCGCGCGGCCACTCGTGGGCGTCGATCCGGGCGATCGCCTGGGCGAGACGGACGATCGGGTTCTCGTCATTGGGGACAGAGCCGTGCCCGGCCCGGCCGTGCGCGGTCATCCGAAGCCAGAGGATGCCCTTTTCCGCGGTCTGGAGCAGATAGGCGCGGCGCGGATTGCCGTCGGCGCCGGGGACGGTGACGCTGTAGCCTCCGACCTCGCTGATCGCCTCGGACACGCCGGCGAAGATCTCCGGATGGTTCGCGACGACATACTGCGAGCCGTGCACGCCGCCCGCCTCCTCGTCGGCGAAGAAGCCGATCACCAGGTCGCGCGGCGGGACGGTGCCGGTGCGGGCGAGTTCGCGGACGGTCGCGAGGATCATCGCGTCCATCCCCTTCATGTCGACCGCGCCACGACCCCAGATGCACCCATCGCGCTCGACCCCGGCGAAGGGATCGACCTGCCAGTCCGCCGCATTCGCCGGAACGACGTCGAGATGACCGTGGATGGCCAGGCCGGGCCGGGTGCGATCCGCCCCCGGGATGCGCAGGAAGACACTCGCGCGCCCCGGGTCGGACTCGATGACGGTCGGCGTCAGGCCCACCTCTTCGAGCAACCCGACGACGTATGCCGCGGCCGCCGCCTCCCCGGGGCCGCGTCCGTCGCCGAAGTTGCTCGAATCGATGCGGATCAGCTCTTGGCAGATCCGCGCGACCTCGTCCTGCGCCGTCACCGCCATCGCGTCAGCTGCAGACCTTGCCCAGCGCCTCGCTGTAGGCGGTGAGCTTGTCGGTGTAGGCGGTGGTCGCGTTCATCGCCTCGGTGCCGGATTTGCCGACAATGTCCTTGGCGGCCGTCTCCGCTGCGGTGTAGAGATCCTTCAGATCGTTCGGGAGCTTGTCGATGGTGCCGGCGGGGAAGGCCTTGTCGAAGGCCGCCTGATCGAACTTGCCGGTCAGTCCCTCCAACCCGACACCGGCCATCGCCAGACCGACGTTCGCGGCGTCCATACACCCCTCGAGATTGCCGGGCAGGCCAGCGCCGCTGGCGGTGTCGGTGGCGGGAGCCGAACTAGCAGCGCTGGTCGTGGCGGCTGCGGTGGTGGCCGGCGGCGTGGTGGCCGCTGCGCTCGTGGTGGACGAGCCACCGCCACCGCCGCAGGCGGTCAGGGCCGTGGCGGCGGCAAAGACGAGAGCGGTCAGCTGGGTGCGGGCATACATCGAACGATCTCCCCATAGTTCGTTGTTGTGATCGGCGCAGCGCGCCGCCCACCCACTGTAAAGGAGGGGGCGTGCGGTGGGCCCGTCGGCCCCGCACGACGGCTCAGTCGGTGCGCAGGATGTCTGCCAGGTCGTAGGACGCGACCTCGTCGAGCTGGTCGTAGCCGCAGCTCTCTGGTTCGCGATCGGGGCGCCAGCGCTTGAATTGTGCCGTATGCCGGAAACGCCGGCCCTCCATGTGGTCGTAGCCGACTTCGAGGACGCGTTCGGGCCGCAGCGGCACGAACGAGAGATCCTTGCCGGCGCTCCATCGGCTCTGGGTGCCGGGGACTCGGTCGGGGTTGGCGATCGCCCACTCGGCCCAGCCGCCCCAGGGGTGCTCCTCGAAAGGGCACTCCAGGGGACGCAACTCCTCGACCAGCGCGGCTCGGCGGGCCTGCGTGAAGGATGCCGAGACGCCGATGTGTTGCAGCCCGCTCTCGGTGTCATAGAGCCCGAGCAGCAAGGATCCAAGGAGGGGATGGTCGGGCGTGGAGTTCTTGTGGAGGCGATAGCCGGCGAGGACGACGTCCGCGGTGCGCTCGTGCTTGATCTTGAACATCGTGCGTCCGTTGGGGACGTATGCCGCGCCCATCGGCTTGGCCATCACCCCGTCCAGTCCCGCGCCCTCGAATTGTTCGAACCATGCGTGTGCTCGGGCGGGGTCGGTCGTGGTCCGTGTGATGTGCACACTCGGGCTGTCCTTGGTCAGCACGCCCGTCAGGGCAGCGCGGCGCTCGGTGAAAGGGCGGTCCATGAGGTTCTCCGAGGCGAGCGCCAGGAGGTCGAAGGCGACATATTGCGCGGGCGTCTGGGTGCTGAGCAAGGTGACGCGGGACGTGGCTGGGTGGATGCGTTCCTGGAGGACTTCGAACTCCAAGCGGTCACCGATTGCGACGAAGATCTCGCCGTCGAGGACGACCTTGTCGGGCAGGCACCCGCGCATCGCGGCGACGACCTCGGGGAAATACCGCGTCAGTGGCTTGGTGTTGCGCGAGGTCAATTCGATCTCGTCACCGTCTTTGAACACCAGGCACCGGAAGCCGTCCCACTTCGGCTCGAAGGAGAGTCCGCCGTCGTGCTTGCCGGGGTCAGGGATGCCCTTGACCGACTTGGCGAGCATCGGCAGGACGGGCGGGAGCACGGGCAGATCCATCCCGTCACCCTAGGGCGCGGGAGCGAAGTCGAGGGTGCGCAGGTCGAGTTCGCCGGCCTCGTCGGTGGCCGCGATGTCGAGACGCAGGGTCACTCGCCAGTCCCGGTCGCCCTCGGGGTCATCGAGCACCTGAGTCACGATCCACTCCCCCGGGCGCTCGTCGATGGCGAACAGACCCGGGCCGCGCGCTTCTGGCCCGGTGCCGATGTCGGCGTATTCGGCGAAATAGTCGCCGGCGGCGCTCTCCCACTCGGCCTGGGTCAGGCCCGAATCCAACTGGGCCAGAGCGGCATACGCCTCGCGGGCGAGCAGGTCGATGCGCCGGAAGGCCGCCTGGCGGACCATGACGCGCAGGGCGCGCGGGTTGGCGCTGAGGACGCGGGTGTCACCCGAGCGGACCTCGGTCGCGTCCTCGTCGCTGGGGTTGGCCAGCGCCTCCCACTCATCGAGCAGGCTCGAATCGGTCTGTCGCACAAGCTCACCGAGCCATTCGAGGAGATCGTCGAATTCCTCCGAGCGCACACTGACCGGAACCGTGGAGCGCAGCGCGCGATACGCGTCGGACAGATAGCGCAACACCACGCCTTCGGCACGCGCAAGCTTGTAGCGGCCGACGAACTGACCAAAAGTCATACCGGTCTCGAACATCTCGCGCACAACGGATTTCGGCGACAGATCGCCGTCGTGGATCCACGGATGGCTGCGGCGATAGCTGGCGAAGGTCGCGCCGAGAAAGTCGGCGAGCGGCTTGGGCCAGGTGACATCCTCCAGCAGCGCCACGCGCTCCTCGTAGTCGAGGCCGTCCGCCTTGAGCTGGTCCACAGCCACCCCACGCGCCTCGAACTGCTGCGCCATCAAGACCGCCCGCGGATCCTCCAGCGTCGCCTCGATGACGCTGACCAGATCTAGCGTGTAGCCCGGATCCTGCGGATCGAGCACGTCGATGGCCGCAACGGCGAAGGCGGAAAGCGGCTGGTTGAGCGCGAAGCCGTGCTGCAGATCGTCGACCAGCCGGTATGCCGTGGCCAACGTCCCCGCGACGTCGAGCGGCATGTCGTCCTCGCCCGCCGCATCGGAATCCCTTGTGTCTGCCTCGACCCCGGCCTCGTCCGGCTCGGCGCCCCCGTCCGTGGCCGCGTAAGGAATCCCGCCCACGAGGCCGGCCTCCGTGGCCTGCGTCGCTCCCTCGGGAGAGGTGAGCAGGGCCGCCGGGACCGCGTAGCCGGGCTCGTCCACGTCGGCCTCGACGATGTCGGCACGCACGAGCGCGTCGATCACCTGGGCGGCATGTCGGATCAGTCCTGGGTAGCGCGAGGCGTCTTCGTGGTTGTCGGACAACAGGATTCGCAGGGTTTCGCCCTGCCCATCCGGTTCGGCGAAGGCGTTGAGGAGCATTGCGTGGGTGACGTGGAAACGTGAGCGGAGCGCTTCCGGCGGGGCGGCGACCAGCCGGTCATACGTCGCTTGGGTGTAGGAGAGGACGCCTTCGGGCGGGCCCTTGCGAGCGACCTTGCGGCGCTTCTTGGGATCGTCACCGGCCTTAAGGAGCGCCCGGTGATTCTCGATGACGTGCTCGGGCGCCTGGACGACGACGAAACCTTCGACGTCATACCCGGCGCGCCCCGCGCGACCCGCGATCTGGTGGAACTCGCGCGCCCGCAGGACCCGCTGGCGCCGGCCGTCGTACTTGGTCAGCGAGGTGATCAGCACGGTCCGGATAGGAACATTGATGCCGACCCCGAGGGTGTCGGTGCCGCACACGACTTTGAGCAGGCCGGCTTGAGCGAGCATCTCGACGAGCCGGCGGTATTTCGGCAGCATCCCGGCGTGGTGGATGCCGATGCCATGCAGGACAAGGCGTTTCAGCGTCTGGCCGAAGCCCTTGCCGAAGCGGAAGCCACCGACGAGGGCCTTGATGGCGTCCTTGTTCGCGGTCGAGGAGACGTTGACACTCATCAGGGCCAGGGCCCGCTCGACGGCTGCCTGCTGGGTGAAATGGACGACGTAGATCGGCGCCTGCCGCTCACGTAGCAGATCCTCGATGGTCTCGTGGATCGGCGTCATGGCCCACGCGAAGTGCAGCGGCACCGGCCGGTCCGCGTGCGTGATGGCCACTGTCTCGCGTCCGGTGCGGCGGGTCAGGTCAGTCTCGAAGAAGCTGGTGTCACCGAGGGTCGCCGACATCAACAAGAACTGCGTGTGTGGCAGTAAGAGGAGCGGCACCTGCCAGGCCCACCCGCGGTCGGGCTCGGCATAGAAGTGGAATTCGTCCATGACGACCACCCCGACATCGGCCGTATGCCGTTGGCGCAGCGCCTGATTCGCGAGCACCTCAGCGGTGGCGCAGATGATCGGGGCGTCCGGGTTGACCGCAGCGTCTCCGGTCAGCATGCCAACGTTCTCGGCCCCGAAGATCGCGACCAGGGCGAAAAACTTCTCCGACACCAGCGCCTTGATCGGGGCGGTGTACCAACTGCGCTCCCCAGCGCCGAGCGCCTTGGCGTGAGCGGCCACCGCCACGAGGGACTTCCCGGAGCCGGTGGGCGTCGCCAGGATGACATTCGCACGGCCGAGCAGCGCCAGGACCGCCTCCTCCTGTGCCGGATAGAGTGTGATCCCTTGCCGCGCAGTCCATTCGGTGAAGTCCGTGAGCACCTCGTCCGGCGTGCGCGCGGCGCGCGGTGCGGCATACATGCGTGGGCTCCTTGCGGGTCAGTGGTGCGGACGCCCAGCCATTCCACCATCCCTGGGGCCGAGTCGAGGCCCGGGAACCGGACGCGCTGCAAAAGCGTGATTAATGTGATATCACTTAGATAGCTTCTCAAAGACAGGGGAAACACCATGACGCAGAACATCAGCGAGCCCTCGGTCCCGCAGCCAGCGGGCGTGCCGGTCGGTCATCAAGGGGCGCGAGTGGACGTGGCCGAGCGCCCGTCGTTCGCGGTCAACGGATTCTTGGCCCTCGCGGCCGGCGTGGCCCTGCTCGCGAGCGCGGCCTATGTCTTCGTCAAGGCGATCCCGGTGGGCCAGGTTGGCGTCAATCCGAGCGTCGGCCGAATGATCGCGGCCGTCGTGCTGTTCGTCCTGGCCCTGCTGATCCTGTCCTCGATCGTGGTCGTCCAGCCCGGTCAGAGCAAGGTGATCCAGTTCTTCGGTCGCTATATCGGCACAAACCGCCGGACCGGCCTTGCGATGGTTGCGCCGCTGACGACCAAGAAGCGAGTCTCCTTGCGGGTCAACAACTTCGAGACCAATGCCCTCAAGGTCAACGACGCCAGCGGCAACCCCGTGGAGATTGCTTGCATCGTGGTCTGGCAGGTCGCCGACACGGCCAAGGCCTCGTTCTCCGTCGAGGACTACCAGGGCTTCGTGCGTGTGCAGTCCGAGGCAGCGCTGCGGCATGTCGCGACCAGTCACCCCTACGACGATGCCGCGGGCGACGGCGAGTCGCTGCGCGGGTCGACCGATGTCGTCTCGGGCGAGCTGGCTCAGGAAGTCGCCGCCCGGGTAGCGGTGGCCGGCGTCGAGATCATCGAGGTCCGGATCTCACATCTGGCCTACGCCCCCGAGATCGCCCAGGCGATGCTGCGTCGCCAGCAGGCGTCGGCCGTCGTCGCGGCACGCGCCAAGATCGTCGAGGGAGCTGTGGGCATGGTCGAGATGGCGCTGGCCAAGCTCGAAGAGGAGTCGATCGTCGATCTTGACGACGAGCGCCGCGCCGCCATGGTCTCGAACCTGCTCGTCGTCCTGTGCAGCGAGCAGAACGCGGCACCCGTCCTCAACGCGGGCAGCCTCTACACCTAGTCATGACGGGCTCGAACGCGGATCGGCCGGAGCGGCGTCAGGTGCTGCTCCGGCTCGATCCTGCCGTGCACGAGGCATTGACCCGCTGGGCGGGCGACGAGTTGCGCAGCGTGAACGCCCAAATCGAGATGGTGCTGCGCCGCGCGCTCGCTGATGCCGGTCGCTCCCCCAGGTCCGCCCAGCCCATCCCTCGCCGCGGCCGCCCTCGCAAGGACCCATGAGACGGGTGACGATTGGCGGCGACGCACGCAGCTTAGGTGCGGCCGGAACTGTTCCGCGACCGCAGCCGCCCACTCGGCAGCGGCGGCGCGGGGATGCGGGCGACCGCGCCGGCATACCCGGGCACGTCGCCGAAGCGATCGCTGCTCGCCTCCCACTCGTCGCGCGCTTCCACGATTTCGTCGTGGGTGCGGGCGACGAAGTTCCACCACATGACGATCTCCTCCTCGAAGGGGAGGCCGCCGAGTAGCACGACACGCGCCCCCGCCGGCCCGGCCGCCAGCGTCAGCGAGTCGCGCCCGGCGTCGAAGCACGCCAGGTCGCCGAAGGCCAAGTCCCGCCCGGCGACGCTCAGGGCGCCGATGTCGAGCAGCACCCCGTGCTCGTATGCCGGGTCCAACCTCAGGTCCAGCATCGCCCCGGGCACGAGGTCGAGTTGCGCCCCCAGCAGCGGGGTGTGTGTTTTGACAGGCGATGCCGCCACATTGCCCAGCGCGCCCAGGAACACGTATGCCGTGCCCGCTTCCCCCGGCAGCGCCGCCCGCTGCGGGGCGAAGTGCTCGAACGACCGCTCGTGCTGGCGGGCTTCCTCGGGCAGCGCCACCCATAACTGGACGCCGTGCAGCACGTGCGTGGCCGGCGTGGACACCTCGGAGTGGGCGATGCCCCGCCCACCGGTCATCAGGTTGACCTCCCCGGGACGGACCATCGCGTGATTGCCGCCGGAGTCGCGGTGCTCGATCTCGCCGTCGAAGAGCCAGGAGACGGTCTGCAGGCCGGTGTGCGGGTGGGGTGGCACGTCCATACCGCCCGATCCGTCGACGCCGACGGGCGCGGGACCGTAGTGGTCGACGAAGCACCACGCCCCGATGAACGACCGATCGCGATGCGGCAGCGTGCGTCGCACGGTCAGTGCACGTATGCCGCCGAGGGGCACCTCGCGTCCGTCGAGTACCTGCACCACAACCTCCTTGGTCCGATCTGCTGAACCTAGACCCCACGGCATACGGTCGGTTCATTGCGGCAGGCGGCCGACCATCGTCTTGCTGCGCGGGCTGATCCGAGACCAGATGGACTGCTGCAAGAGCAGCGTCAACCAGCCGGCGATCGCCATGCCCGCAAGGTTGACCACGAGTTGGATGACCGATCCGCGAATCTCGCCCCAGGCGCCGAACGCTAGCCCCAGCCCGACATTGCCGGCTGCGGGAATCGTTGTGACCGAGATGAAGACACCCGACAGGCCGCCGACCTTGGCCGAGGTCAGCGAGAGGACGCCGGCCGCCGCCGCCACGATCGCCACGATGAAGGACCACTTGTCCGGGGAGTAGATGAAGGCGGTGCCGGGGCGCGGGCCGATGACGTCCTCGAGGGTGACCCAGCCGAGGAGGCGCCCGGTCAGGCTGGCGAGGGTGGTGATGGCAATGGCGACGCCGAAGCCCAGGGTGAGAGTCCGAGTGGCCAGCGCCAGCAGGTGCCAACGCCGTCGCACGAGTGCCAGGCCGATCGCGGCGATCGCCCCGAACTCCGGGCCGAGGACCATGGCGCCGACGGTCAGGATCCCCGAGTCGACCACAATGGCGATGCTGGCCAGGAGGGTGGCCATAGTCATGAACGACAGGAAGGTCCAGTTGAACTCGGAGTCGGCGTATGCCCGATTCCCCACCTGCGCCCACACCACCGCATCGGCGCTGGAGCCTGGGGCCTGACTCTCCGCCTCGTAGGCGCCGTGCGAGAGCCAGGTCCCGACTTCCTCGATGTGGACGGTGCCGCACTTGTGCACGCCGAGGTCGCGCAGCGCGTCGAGGATCTCGTTGGCACCTTCGCGCGCCACATCGGCGGTGACGATGTCGCCCAGGGGCCGCAGCGCTGCACCACGGTGGAAGCCGACCGCGCTGACATACGGATGGCCGTTGACCACGTCGAGCACACCGGGGGTCAGTTCGGTAGGCGTGGTCACGCGCAGGTGCAGCACGGCGCTAGTGTGCCGCACGCGGGGAATTCCGGTGATCCGCGGGCATCCCCGATGAGGCAACGATCACGGCGTGCTGGCAGGACGCGGGAGGCGCCCGCGATTGGGTAGGCCCCGGCCGGCGTGCTAGTCTCTCCCCTCGGTGCGGCGCTCCTGGGCGTCACGCCGATACCTCGTCCGGGTGGCGGAATTGGCAGACGCGCTAGCTTGAGGTGCTAGTCCCCTCACGGGGATGGGGGTTCAAGTCCCCCCTCGGACACATCGTGACGGCTTCGCCTCCTATCGCGCGCGGGCCATGGCCTTCTTGCGTCTCGCGAGGACCCGCATGACGACGAGACCGATCATCCCGACGAAGCCGACCGTCGTGACGGGTTGCTCCTCCGGGGTCGCGGGCCGATCTGCGATAGGTGGCCGGGCGGCCGAGTCGAGGCCGCTGGGCTCGGCTGCTGCCGCTTGACGCGCAGCCTCCTTGTCAGGCTTGGCCTGGGCGCGCTCGCCGGTGCGGTGGGGATCGATTGGCTCAATGCTGTTGCCGGATGACTCGCGCAGTTCGCGGCCCTCGGCGACCTTCTTCTCGAGTTTGGCCGCCGCCTTCTTGGACTTCGTGTCATCGCGGGGCGGCAGTTGGAGGTTGCGCTCAGCGACGATGCCGGCCTGCAACTGGCGGGCACGTTCGAGTTCCGAATCGACCTCGGCGCCGAAGAGCAGCGCGAGATTGGTCAGCCAGAGCCAGAGGAGGAAGACGACGACGCCAGCGAGCGAGCCATAGGTCTTGTTGTAGTTGCTGAACTGGGAGACATAGAAGCCGAACGCCAGCGACGCGAGCACCCACGTAAGGATGGCGATGACGGCACCGATGCTGACCCACTGGATCTTGGGCTGGCGGACATTCGGCGTCGTGTAATAGAGGACAGCGACCATGACGACGACGATGGCGAGGATGACCGGCCACTTCGCGATAGTCCACGCCTTCACGGCGGTGTCGCCCAGGCCGATGGCGTCGCCGATGCTTTGCGTCAGGGGGCCGCTGACGACCAGGCCGAGCAGCACCAGCGCCGCGAGGATGACCATGAAGACGGTGACCGCGAGCTGGATCGGGCGCAACTTCCAGAACGGCCGGCCCTCGTCGATCTGGTAGATCCGGTTCATCGCGCGGCCGAAAGCGCCGACATATCCCGACGCCGACCACAGGGCACCAAGGATGCCGGTGACGAGCGCGAACCCGGCGCCGCCAGCGTTGACCATGCTCGTGAGTACCTTGCGCAGCTCGGCGTCGACATTGCCGACGCCGGCCTCGTCGAGCAGCTTCAACAGAGCGTCGACGGTCGACTGCCCCTGCCCGACGACACCGAGCAGCGAGACGAGCGCGAGCAGCGCGGGGAAGACCGCGAGAACGGAATAATAGGTCAGCGCCGCCGCCAGGTCCGTGCACTGATCACGGCCGAACTCATGCCAGGCGGCTTTGAGGGTGTACTTCCACCCCGGCTTCTTGATCTCGGTCGCCGCCTGGGGCTTGCGCGGGTCGTCCGGCTCCGGCGCCGTTTCGTCTTTGACGACAGCTTGGCCTTCGGCGGCCATTGTTCCTCCGGGGGGTCTCGGGCCAGGTCGGGTCGGTCTGGGTCGGCTGGGGGATGTCATCGGTCAGTCAGATGTCGTCTGGAGCCACACCCACGCTACGACACCCCACGAAGTTTGCCCACGC
>NZ_DAOQZV010000058.1:0-15458 GCF_035343835.1 Nostocoides sp.
CGGGCGGGCGCGGCCAGCGGCTGAGCACCGCCTGGGACGACCTCGAGCGCGGCGTCGACCCGACCGCCGACCCCGGCGCACCCGGGCGTTGACCGGGGCTGTCGGCAGCGTCTGACAGAATCTCAGGGCAGGTCCATCGCCGCAAGGCACCCGCACACCTCGACCGATGAAGGGCATCCACATGCAGCACCAGGAAGAGCACGAAGGGCACGGCAACAGCGTCGCGGCCTGGGTGAGTGTCGCCGTCATGCTCGTGGCCTCGGCCATCGCCTGCCTCGGCGTGGCCAAGGCGAGCACGCCGATGGCCGTCGTCGGCGCCGCCGGGTTCCTGATCGGCGCGGTGCTGTGGCCGCTTCTTTCCCGGATGGGCTACGGAGACAAGAATCCGCCCCGTTCGCTCTACAGCGACTAAGACAGCCTTGAGTTCAACCGTCCTCGACTCCATCATCGCGGGGGTCCGAGCCGATCTCGCCGCGCGCGTTTCGGCTCGGCCGCTCGCCAAGGTCGTCGCCGCAGCCGCGTCGGCGCCCCCGCCCCGCCCCGTTCTGCCCCGCCTCAGCGGGCCGACGCTCGGGGTGATCAGCGAGGTCAAGCGGGCCAGCCCCAGCAAGGGTGACCTTGCCGCCATCCCGGAGCCCGCTGCCCTCGCCGCCACCTATGCCGCGGCCGGTGCCGCCGCGGTCTCGGTGCTCACCGAGGAGCGGCGCTTCCGGGGCAGCCTCGCCGACCTCGACGCCGTCCGCGAAGCCGTCGACATCCCGGTCCTACGCAAGGACTTCATGGTCGACGACTACCAGTTCTACGAGGCCCGCGCCCACGGCGCCGACCTGGTCCTGCTCATCGTGGCCGCACTCAGCGACGCGCAGCTGCGCCATTTCCACTCCCTGGCAACAGATCTCGGGATGACTGCCCTCGTGGAGGTCCACGACGCCGCAGAGATCGAACGCGCCCAAGCGATCGACCCGGCGCTGCTCGGCGTCAACGCCCGCAACCTCAAGACCCTCGACGTCGACCCCGACGCCTTCGGCGCCCTCGTCGGCACCATCCCCGCGGGAGTTGTCACGGTGGCCGAGAGCGGCATACGGCACGCGGACGACGCCCGGCGGTATGCCCGTGAGGGTGCCGACGCGGTCCTGGTCGGCGAGGCCCTGGTCACCCACGGCGACCCCGGGGCCGCCGTCGCCGAGTTCGCCGCCATCCCGGGAACACAGCGATGACCGCCGGCCGCTTCGGCCGCTTCGGCGGCCGGTATGTCCCCGAGGCCCTCATCCCGGCCTTGGAGCAACTGGACGAGGTCCGGTCCAAGGCGATGGTCGACCCCGAGTTCCTCGGGGAGCTCGACCGCCTCCACCGCACCTACACCGGCCGGCCGAGCATCATCACCGAGGTCCCCCGGTTCGCCGCGCACGCCGGCGGCGGGCGCATCATCCTCAAACGCGAGGACCTCAATCACACCGGTTCGCACAAGATCAACAACGTCCTTGGCCAAGCCCTCCTCACCAAGCGGATGGGCAAGCGCCGCATCATCGCCGAGACCGGCGCCGGCCAGCACGGCGTCGCCACGGCGACGGCCGCGGCGCTCATGGGCCTGGACTGCACGGTCTATATGGGCGAGGTCGACACCGAACGCCAGGCCCTCAATGTCGCCCGGATGCGCATCCTCGGTGCCGAGGTCATCCCCGTCGAGCACGGCACCGCCACCCTCAAGGACGCCATCAACGAGGCGCTGCGCGACTGGGTAGCCAATGTCCACGACACGCACTACTGCATCGGCACGGTGACCGGCCCCCATCCCTTCCCCGAGATGGTCCGCGAGTTCCACCGGATCATCGGCGTCGAAGCACGCGCCCAGGTGCTCGATCTGACCGGCCGCCTCCCCGATGCCGTGATCGCGTGCGTCGGCGGCGGATCCAATGCCATGGGCATTTTCCACCGCTTCATCGACGACGCTGAGGTGCGCCTGATCGGGGTCGAGGCCGGGGGAGAGGGCATCGAGTCCGGCCGGCACGCCGCCCGCTTCGCCTCTGCCGAGCCCGGCGTGTTGCACGGCGCGATGAGCTACCTCATGCAGGACGACGACGGCCAGACCCTCGAATCCCATTCCGTCAGTGCGGGATTGGACTACCCGAGCGTCGGTCCCGAGCATTCCTACCTCAAGGACTCCGGCCGCGCCGAATACCGCTACGCCACCGACGAGGCGACAATGGCGGCCTTCCGGCTGCTGTGCCGCACCGAAGGCATCATCCCCGCCCTGGAGTCCGCGCACGCGCTCGCCGGGGCGATCGAGGTCGGCCAGGAGCTCGGCCCGGACGCCCTGATCTTGGTCAATCTGTCCGGCCGCGGTGACAAGGACATGCATACGGCTGCTGCCTGGTTCGGGCTGATCGAGACGGATCCCGAATGACGCCCCCCACCACCGCTCGGGGCGTCACCGACGTCCTCGCCCGCTGCCGCGCCGAGGACCGCGCCGCACTCATCGGCTATCTGCCGGTCGGCTTCCCCGACAAGCCGACCTCGCTCGAAGCCATGGTGACGCTGGTGGAGAACGGCTGCGACATCGTCGAGGTCGGCGTCCCCTATAGCGACCCGGTCATGGACGGCCCCACTGTGCAGCGGGCCGCGTCCACCGCGCTCGCCGGCGGCACCCGCGTGGCCGATGTGTTCGACGCGACGGCGGCGGTCCGGGGCGCCGGCGCGCCACCACTGGTGATGACCTACTGGAATCTCGTGATCCGCCGTGGCGTCGATCGTTTCGCCGACGACCTCGCGGCAGCCGGGGGAGCGGGCTTGATCACCCCGGATCTGATCCCCGACGAGGCCGGCGACTGGATCGCCGCCTCCGAGCGCACCGGCCTGGACCGGGTCTTCCTCATCGCCCCGTCCTCGACCCCCGAACGGCTCACCTTCGTCACCGACAAGTGCCGTGGCTTCGTGTATGCCGCGTCCACCATGGGCGTCACCGGCGCCCGTAACAGCCTGGGCAGTGCTGCCGAAGAACTGGTCGCACGGGCTCGTGCAGTCAGTGACATCCCGGTCTGCGTCGGACTCGGTGTCAGCACCCGGGAACAAGCGGCGCAGGTCGGTTCGTTCGCGGATGGGGTGATCGTCGGGTCGGCCTTGGTCTCGACCATGCTCGACACCGACCGGGCGGCCGGGCTCGACCGGCTTGCGGCGCTCACCCGAGACCTCGCGGCCGGCGTGCGGGAGGGCCGGGCCGACCGGCAGAGAGCGTAGGTAAGGACACGATGACGATGGTCGATGACGACGTGCGTTCGGCGCCGACGGGCAGCGCCGGCCGCGAACGCGCACTGGATTGGGCCGGCACCCTCGCCCGCCTGATTCTCGGCGGGGTGCTGCTCATCGCCGGACTGCTCAAGGTCGGGCACCCGGGCCAGTCCGCCCGCGCCGTGCAGGCCTACCAACTCCTCCCCTTCGACGTGGCACGGCTCGTCGGCTATGGCCTGCCGCTCGTGGAGATCATCGTCGGCAGCCTGCTCATTCTCGGCCTATTGACCCGTGGGGCTGCCGTTCTCGGCACCATGCTCATGCTCGCCTTCGTCATCGGCATCTCCTCGGCCTGGGCCCGTGGCCTGGCCATCGACTGCGGGTGCTTCGGCGGCGGCGGGCAGATCGAGCCGGCCAAGACGGCCTATCCCCTCGAGTTGGCCAGGGATAGCCTGTTCGCCCTGTGCGGCGCCTACCTGAGCTGGCGACCGCGCAGTTTCCTCAGCCTCGACCGCCGCTGGTACGGCAACTGACCGACCCGGCCTCGCTCTTCACGTTCCCATCACGCAGGAAGTCGCAATCACTCATGGCGAAGAATCAGCCCGCCCCTCAGGACGCCGTCAGCGCGCGCCAGGCCAAGATCCAGCAGGCCACCAAAGGCACCCACCGCGGCGGCCCCAACCCGCTGGTCATCGCCGGGGTGATTGCTCTGGTCGCCATCGTGGCCGTCGTTGGGTTCGTGGTGATCAACAACAAGAACGCCGCCAAGGCCGCATCCGAAGGTGGGTCCGCGCTGCCCAAGGGTGTCAGCGCCATGGGGCAGCCGTTCGTGCGTGGCACGCCCAAGGCCGGCGCGCCCACGCTCGACATCTACGAGGACTTCCAATGCCCCGGGTGCGGACAGTTCGAGCGCATCCTCGGTTCGACGGTCAAGGAGATGGCGACCTCGGGCGATGTCCAGGTCCGCTATCACGTGATGACCTTCTTGGACGACAACTTCCAGGGCAAGAACTCCAGCCGCGCGGCTAACGCCGCATTCTGCGCCGCCGACGACGGCAAGTTCGGCGAAATGCACGACCTGATCTATGCCAACCAGCCGACCCAAGAGGGCAAGGGCTGGACCGACGAGCAACTGACGACCTTCGCCGGCCAGGCTGGACTGACCGGGGCCGCCTTGGACGCCTGGACGACGTGCTATCAAAAGCAGGATCACAACCAGTACGTCGTCTCGATGCAGGACGCCACCAGCAAGGACGGCGTTACCAGCACCCCCACGGTCCGTCTCAACGGCAAGGACCTGACCCTGACCAATATGGACGCCGCCGCCTTCAAGAAGGCCGTGCTGGGCTGAGCCCGGCTCCGACACGACAAGGACGTAGAGCAGATGGCCAAGCGCCCCAACGCGCCCAAAGATGTGACCACGCGTGCCGCGAAGGCGAGTGCTGCGCAGAAGGCGGCCACGAAGTCCGGTCCGAGCGCGGTGACCATCGGCGGCGTCATCGCGATCCTGACGATCATCGCGGTCGTCGCCTGGGTGATCATCGCCAACCAGAAGGCGACCAGTGACGCTCGAGCCGGGGGCACCGCCATACCGGCCGGGGCGTCGGTCGATTCCGGCTATCGCGCGTTCGCCGATGTCACGCCGGCGGCCGGGGCCCCAGTCGTGGATCTCTTCGAGGACTTCCAGTGCCCGGTCTGCGGGCAACTCGAGGCCGCGGTCGGCAAGACCTTCGAGTCGCTCGCCCAGAGCGGCAAGATCACCCTGAACTACCACGTGCTCAACTTCCTCGACGAGAAGTTCGGCGTGAAGTACTCCGTCCCGGTGGCCAACGGGGCCTTCTGCGCCGCTGACCAGGGCAAGTTCCAGGCCTTCCACGACGCCGCCTACGCGGGTCAGACCGAAGAAGCCAAGAGCATCCCGACCGAGACTCTGGACAACTTCGCCACGATGGCCAGCCTGACCGGCGAGGCCCTGCGCACCTGGCAGACCTGTGTCAAGGCCGAGAAGTACTCCTACTACGTCGGCAAGGTGACCGACGCCGCCGTGCAGGCCAAGGTCAGCGGCACGCCCACGGTCAAGATCAACGGCACCGAGGTATCGCTGAAGGATGTCGCCACGCCGGACGGCCTGACCAAGGCAATCGAGGCGGCTACCAAGTAGCCGGGCACGTATCGTGACCTCGTGCTGACCTACATTCCGAGCCCCACGGTCGGTGCCCTGCACCTCGGCCCGCTGGCGATCCGCTGCTACGCCTTGTGCATCCTCGCGGGCATCGTGGTCGCCGTCTGGCTGACGCAGCGGCGGCTCGAGGCCAAAGGCGGGCCCGAGGGCGCGGCCCTGGACATCGCGACCTGGGCGGTGCCCTTCGGCATCGTCGGCGGCCGGCTCTACCACGTCATCACCAGCCCGCAGGCCTACTTCGGCAAGGACGGGCACCCGATCGACGCCCTGAAGATCTGGCACGGCGGTCTCGGCATCTGGGGGGCCATCGCGCTCGGCGCCGTCGGCGCCTGGATCGGCTGCCGGCGAGCGGGCGTGCGAATGGCCGTTTTGGCCGATGCCGCGGCTCCCGGCGTCGCCCTGGCCGAAGCCCTCGGCCGGTGGGGCAATTGGTTCAACAACGAGGTCTACGGCTCGGCCACCGACCTGCCGTGGGGCCTGCAGATCCACGAGTGGGACACCCTCGCCGGCCGAGCGGTCACCGACGCCAACGGCAATGCGATCGTGCTCGGCACCTTCCACCCGACCTTTCTCTATGAGTCGATCTGGTGCGTATTGCTGGCCATCGCCCTGCTCTGGCTCGACCGGCGCCGGCAGTTCGCGCCGGGCCAGCTCTTCGGGCTGCTTCTCATGGGCTACACGATCGAGCGGCTCATCGTGGAGAAGATGCGCACCGACCCGGCGAACGTCATCCTCGGCCAGCGGCTCAATGTCTGGACCTCGATCCTCGTCTTCCTCCTCGGTCTCGCGCTCTACCTAGTCGCGGCCCGGCGGGCACGATCCGGCAACACTGAGGCGGCGATCTCACATACTGAGAAATCGGCGACCACATCGTAGGACGGCGCCTGCTATTCTCGGCCCCAGCGTGGCCAGAGCCGTCCACCCGGCCGCCGGGTCGCGGGACCCGGCGGCACCCATACGATTCACGGATAGGACGGTGACGGTCGATGACGTCCGCCCTTTTCAGCACCCAGCCCGAGAACACCGGGCTCTACCGGCGCGAGTTCGAGCACGACGCTTGTGGCGTGGCCATGGTCGCCACGCTGCGCGGCCACGCGGGACACGACATCGTCGAGGCCGGCTTGACGGCGTTGACCAATCTCGATCACCGCGGCGCCACCGGCGCCGATCCGCTGGTCGGTGACGGGGCGGGCATCCTGACCCAGGTCCCGGATGCCTTCCTCCGCGCGGTCACCGGCTTCGTGCTGCCGCCCGCCGGGTCGTATGCCGTCGGGTCGGCCTTCCTGCCCGCCGACGCCGATGCGCGCGCCACGACGGTCGCCCGCATCGAGGACCTCGCCGAGGAGGAGGGCCTGGAGGTCATCGGCTGGCGCGATGTCCCTGTCGTCCCCGAGCTCGTCGGGCAATCGGCGCGCGACTGTATGCCGCATTTCGCCCAGCTCTTCGTCACCGCCTCCGACGGCGCCGTCCGGGGCATCCACCTCGACCGCCGGGCCTACTGCCTGCGCAAGCGCGCCGAGCGCGAGCTCGACGTCTATTTCGCCTCGCTGTCCGCGCGTACCGTGGTCTACAAGGGGATGCTCACCACCGGCCAGCTCGAACCCTTCTTCCCCGACCTGTCCGACGACCGCTTCGTCAGCGAACTCGCGCTGGTCCACTCGCGCTTCTCCACCAACACCTTCCCGAGCTGGCCGCTCAGTCACCCCTACCGGTTGATCGCCCACAACGGCGAGATCAACACTGTCAAGGGCAACCGCAACTGGATGGCGGCGCGCGAGTCGCTGCTCGCCTCCGACCTGATCCCCGGCGACCTGAGCCGCCTCTCGCCGATCTGCCCACCCGATGGCTCGGACTCGGCGTCCTTCGATGAAGTCCTCGAGTTGCTCCACCTCGGCGGCCGCCCGCTGCCCCATGCGGTGCTGATGATGATCCCGGAGGCCTGGGAGAACCACGAGGAGATGGACCCGGATCGCCGGGCCTTCTACGAGTTCCACTCGCTGACCATGGAGCCCTGGGACGGCCCGGCCTGCGTGACCTTCACCGACGGCACGCTCATCGGGGCGGTCCTGGACCGCAACGGCCTGCGCCCCGGCCGCTTCTGGGTCACGGACGAGGGCCTGGTCGTCCTCGCCTCCGAGGCCGGCGTCCTCGACATCGCCCCCGAGAAGATCCTGCGCAAGGGCCGCCTCCAGCCGGGACGGATGTTCCTCGTCGACACCGCGCAGGGGCGGATCATCGAGGACGAGGAGATCAAGTCCCAGCTCGCCACCCAGTTGCCGTATGCCGATTGGCTGCACGCCGGGCTGCTGCACCTGAGCGATCTGCCCGAACGCGAGCACATCGTGCACACGGCCAAGTCGGTCGCGCGGCGTCAGCAGACCTTCGGCTACACCCAGGAGGAGCTGCGGATCATCCTGGCCCCGATGGCACGCAGCGGCTACGAGGCGCTCGGCTCGATGGGCACCGACAGTCCGATCGCGGTCCTATCCAGCAAGCCACGGCTACTTTTCGACTACTTCACCCAGCAGTTCGCCCAGGTCACCAACCCGCCGCTGGACGCCATCCGCGAGGAACTGGTCACCTCGCTGGGCACCTCGGTCGGGCCGGAGGGCAACCTGCTCACCGCAACTCCGGCGCACGCCCGCCAGTTGGTCCTGGACTTCCCGGTGATCGACAATGACGAGCTCGCCAAGATCGTGCGTATCAACGCCGACGGCGACCTGCCCGGTTATGCGACCGCCGTCATCAAGGGCCTGTATGACGTGACCGGCGGCGCCGCGGCCCTCCAGGCGCGCCTGACCGAGATCTTCGCCGAGGTCTCCGCGGCCATCGAACTCGGTGCCCGGTTCGTCGTCTTGTCCGACCGCGACAGCAACCGCGATCTGGCGCCCATTCCGTCGCTGCTCTTGTGCTCCGCCGTTCATCACCACCTGATCCGGGAGAAGACTCGCACCCAGGTCGGCCTGATCATCGAGGCCGGGGATGTGCGCGAGGTCCACCACGTCGCCCTGCTCGTCGGCTATGGCGCGGCGGCCGTCAACCCCTATCTGGCCATGGAGACCGTCGAGGACCTGGTCCGCTCCGGCGTGCTGACGGGCGTCACGGGGGAGCAGTCCGTCAAGAACCTCATCAAGGCGCTCGGCAAGGGCGTGCTGAAGGTGATGTCCAAGATGGGCATCAGCACCGTCGCCTCCTATCGCGGCGCCCAGGTCTTCGAGGCGATCGGCCTGTCGCAGGAGCTGGTCGACACCTACTTCACCGGCACCATCTCCCAGCTCGGTGGCGTCGGCCTTGACGCCATCGCCGCCGAGAGCGCGGCGCGGCACGCCGCGGCCTACCCGCCCGAAGGTGTGCGCCTGCCGCACCGCGTCCTGGAGGTCGGCGGCGAATACCAATGGCGCCGCGAGGGCGAGCCGCACCTCTTCGACCCTGAGACGGTCTTCAAGCTCCAGCACGCCACGCGACAGCGGCGCTACGACATCTTCAAGCAGTACACCGCACGCATCGACGACCAGTCCGAGCGACTGATGACCTTGCGCGGCCTGTTCTCCCTCGGCGGCGACCAGTCACGACCGGCTGTCCCGATCGATGAGGTCGAGGCCGCCAGCGAGATCGTCAAGCGATTCAACACCGGCGCGATGAGCTACGGCTCGATCAGCCTCGAGGCGCACCAGACCCTCGCCATCGCGATGAACCGCCTCGGCGGCCGCTCCAACACCGGTGAGGGCGGCGAAGATCTCGACCGGCTACTCGACCCCGAGCGCCGCTCGGCGATCAAGCAGGTCGCGTCGGGACGGTTCGGTGTCACATCGGCCTATCTGACCCACGCCGACGACATCCAGATCAAGATGGCCCAGGGCGCAAAGCCCGGCGAAGGTGGCCAGTTGCCCGGCCACAAGGTCTACCCCTGGGTGGCCAAGACCCGGCACTCCACCCCGGGCGTCGGCCTGATCAGCCCGCCGCCACACCACGACATCTACTCCATCGAGGATCTCGCCCAGCTGATCCACGACCTCAAGAACGCCAATCCCAAGGCGCGTATCCACGTCAAACTGGTCGCCGAAGTCGGCGTCGGCACGGTTGCGGCCGGCGTGTCGAAGGCGCACTCGGATGTCGTGCTCATCTCCGGCCATGACGGCGGGACCGGCGCCTCGCCGTTGACCTCACTCAAGCACGCGGGTGGACCCTGGGAACTCGGCTTGGCTGAGACCCAACAGACCCTGGTGCTCAACGGGCTGCGCGACCGGATCGTCGTGCAGGTCGACGGCCAACTCAAGACCGGACGCGATGTCGTCATCGCGGCCCTGCTGGGAGCCGAGGAGTTCGGCTTCGCGACGGCCCCGTTGGTCGTCAGCGGCTGCGTGATGATGCGCGTGTGTCACCTCGACACCTGCCCGGTCGGCATCGCGACGCAGAATCCCGAGTTGCGCGCCCGGTTCTCCGGCAAGCCGGAGTTCGTCGAGACCTTCTTCGAATACATCGCCGAAGAGGTCCGCGAGCACCTCGCCGCCCTCGGGTTCCGCTCGATCGCCGAAGCCATCGGCCACATCGAGGCCATCGACACTAGCGCAGCCGTCGCGCACTGGAAGGCCAGCGGACTCGACCTCGCCCCGATCCTCACCGACGCTCCACCGGCCGACGGTGGCACGCGTTATCAGAGCATCAGCCAGGATCACGGCCTGGAGAAGGCCCTCGATCACCAGTTGATCGCCTTGGCACGCCCCGCGCTCGATGACGGGGAAACGGCATACGGCGAACTGGCCGTGCGCAATGTCAACCGGACCGTGGGCACGATGCTCGGCCACGAGGTGACGAGCCGGAATGTCGGCGGGCTGCCGGACGGCAGCATCGATCTGACACTGACCGGGTCAGCAGGGCAGTCGTTCGGTGCCTTTTTGCCGGCCGGGGTGACCCTGCGGCTGATCGGCGACGCCAACGACTATGTCGGCAAGGGCCTCTCCGGCGGACGGGTCATCGTGCGCCCGCACCCGGGTTCCGTTTTCGTTGCCGAGGAGAATGTGATCGCTGGCAATGTCATCGGTTACGGCGCGACCCTTGGGCAGATCTTCTTGCGCGGGACCGTCGGCGAGCGCTTCTGCGTCCGCAACTCCGGCGCCACCGCCGTGGTCGAAGGGGTCGGCGATCACGGGTGCGAGTACATGACCGGTGGCACAG
Organism: Nostocoides sp.; assembly: GCF_035343835.1. Lineage (NCBI taxonomy): Bacteria > Bacillati > Actinomycetota > Actinomycetes > Micrococcales > Intrasporangiaceae > Nostocoides > Nostocoides sp. Next base: position 10,583 of record NZ_DAOQZV010000058.1, read on the forward strand.
TGCTCATCCTCGGGCGGATCGGGCGCAACTTCGCGGCCGGTATGAGCGGCGGGTATGCCTATGTGCTCGACTTGCCCACCCACCGGGTCAACCGGGAGATGGTCGATATCCTGCCCCTGTCCGACTCGCATGCCGAGGTCGTGGAGAGTTTGCTGGGTCAGCACCTCGAGGCCACCGGCTCTCGGGTCGCTGCCGACCTGCTGGGCGATTGGGCCAGTGCACGAGAACGCTTCTCGCTGGTCCTGCCGCGCGACTACGAACGCGTAATGACGGTCCGCGCAGCCGCGCAGGCCGAAGGCCTCGACCCGGAGGGCGAGGTCGTCTGGGACCGAATCATGGAGGCCTCCCGTGGCTGACCCGACAGGATTCTTGACCACCCGCGAGCGGGCCCTGCCCGCCCGTCGGCCCGTCCCGGTCCGGATCATGGACTGGAAAGAGGTCTACGAGGCCCAGGATGTCGCCGAGTTGCGCCAGCAGGCCGGCCGGTGCATGGACTGTGGCATCCCCTTCTGCCACGCCGGGTGCCCCCTGGGCAACCTGATCCCGGAGTGGAACGATCTGGCGTGGCGAGGGGACTGGCGCGATGCCATCGAACGGCTGCACGCGACCAACAACTTCCCGGAGTTCACCGGCCGTCTGTGCCCCGCGCCCTGCGAGACCGCCTGCGTGCTCGGCATCAACCAGCCGGCGGTGACGATAAAGCAGATCGAGGTCACCACGATCGAGCGGGCCTTCGCGGCGGGCGGGGTCGTTCCACAACCGCCGGAGCGGCTCTCCGGCAAGACGGTCGCCGTCGTCGGCTCAGGCCCGGCGGGCCTGGCCGCTGCACAGCAACTGACGCGGGCCGGGCATACGGTCGCGGTCTACGAGCGGGCCGACAAGCCCGGCGGTCTGCTGCGCTATGGCATCCCCGAGTTCAAGATGGAGAAGTCGATCGTCGATCGACGGATCGCCCAGATGGAGGCCGAGGGCACCCGCTTCCGCAATGGTGTCGACGTCGGCGGCACGGTCACCGGGCAGCAGTTGCGCGACCGATACGACGCCGTCGTGTTGGCCATCGGGGCCACCGTTCCCCGAGACCTGCCCGTGCCCGGCCGGGACGTGAGTGGGGTGCTCCAGGCGATGGATTACCTGCCGCCGGCCAACCGGGTGGCGCTCGGCGAGCGGGTGGAGAACCAGGTCACGGCGACCGGCAAGGACGTCATCGTCATCGGTGGTGGCGACACCGGTGCCGACTGCATCGGCACCGCGCACCGCCAAGGGGCCCGGTCGGTCACCAGCCTGGAGATCATGCCCCAGCCCGGAGCCGACCGGCCGGCCAACCAGCCGTGGCCGACCTACCCGATGATCTACCGCGTCGCCAGCGCGCACGAGGAGGGTGGCGACCGGCTCTACGCGATATCCACCCAGGAAGTGCTCGCCGATGACGCCGGTCGGCTCAGTGGCCTGCGCGTGAGCGAGGTGCGGATGGGGGAGCGCGGCTTCGAGCCGGTGGAGGGCAGCGAGCGCGTGCTGCCGGCCCAGTTGGTCTTGCTCGCCATGGGCTTCCTCGGACCCGAGCCGGACGGCGTCGTCGCCCAACTCGGCGTCGACCTGGACGGGCGAGGCAATATCGTGCGGGACGCGGACTACATGACCAGCGTGCCGGGCGTCTTCGTCGCCGGCGATGCCGGCCGTGGACAGTCGCTGATCGTCTGGGCGATCGCCGAAGGCCGCTCTGCCGCTCGGGGCGTGGACGCCTATCTGATGGGTTCCTCGCAACTACCCCGGCCGATCAACCCCACGGACCGGCCACTCGCGGTCGGCTAACAGCGGCCGTCGCGCCCGTCACGAGAAAGTCGGGCGCGCCGGGGGTGAACGGTGGGAGTGAAAGCGCTTACATCGGTAGCATGGTGCCCATGCGTCGAGCCAAGATCGTCTGCACCCTCGGTCCCAGCACATCCACCCCTGAACGGCTTCGTGAGCTCGTCGACGCGGGAATGGACGTCGCTCGGCTCAATCTCTCGCACGGTGAGTACGCCGTCCACGAGGAGATCTACCGTAATGTGCGCGCCGCGTCGGACGAGTCTGGCCGGGCGGTCGGCATCCTGGTCGACCTGCAGGGCCCAAAAATCCGCACCACCCGCTTCAGCGGCGGCCCCGTCGACCTGATCGCCGGCGATTCCTTCACGATCACCACCCGTGAGATCGACGGCACCCAGTCAGCGGTCGGCACGACCTACAAGGGCCTGGCCGGTGACGTCAACCCCGGCGACACCCTGCTGATCGACGACGGGAAGGTCGAACTGGTCGCGACCGAGGTGAACGACACCGATGTCGTCTGCCACGTCGTCGAGGGCGGCACGGTGTCCAACAACAAGGGCATCAACCTGCCGGGAGTCGCCGTGAGCGTCCCCGCCATGTCCGAGAAAGACGAGGCCGACCTGCGCTGGGCGCTGACGCTGACGGCCGATTTCATCGCCTTGTCCTTTGTGCGCTCGGCCGAGGACATCCGTCGCGTGCACGAGATCATGGACGAGGTGGGGGTTCGTCTGCCCGTCATCGCCAAGATCGAGAAGCCGCAGGCCGTGGACAATCTCGAGGAGATCGTCGTCGCCTTCGACGGCATCATGGTCGCGCGCGGTGACCTCGGCGTGGAACTGCCGCTGGAGCAGGTGCCCCTGGTGCAGAAGCGGGCCATCGAGATCGCTCGCCGCAACGCCAAGCCGGTCATCGTCGCCACCCAGGTGCTGGAGTCGATGATCGAGAATCCGCGGCCCACCCGCGCCGAGGCCTCCGACGCCGCCAATGCCGTGCTCGACGGCGCGGACGCGCTGATGCTCTCGGGCGAGACGAGCATGGGCGCTCACCCGGTCGCTGCCGTCGCGACGATGGCCAAGATCATCGCGAACACCGAGGAGACCGGGTTTGACCGGATCGCCCCACTGACCGCGAGCCCCCAAACCGTCAGCGGCGCCATCACGCGAGCCGCGGCCGAGATCGCCAAGCTCGTGGGCGCCCGCTATCTGGTGACCTTCACCACCTCCGGCAACTCGGCGCGGGCGATGGCCCGGATGCGCCCCCATAAGCCCATGCTCGCCTTCACCCCGAGCGCGGCGACGCGCTCGCAGTTGGCGCTGACGTGGGGAGTCGAGACCTTCCTGGTGCCCAATGTGCATCACACCGACGACATGGCCTTCCAGGTCGACGAGGCCGTCATCCAGGCCGGCCGCTGCCCCGAGGGGGAGCGGGTGGTCATCGCCGCCGGGTCGCCGCCCGGCGTGGTCGGGACGACCAATGCGCTGCGGGTCCACGTGGTCGGCGACGCGATCTATCACCGGGGTGCGTTCTCGGCGCTCTAGGCGTCCGCTCACCGGTCGGCAACCGAGCGCAGTCCGCGCACGCAGGTATGCTGTCCGGGCACCTGGCCGGGGTGGTGGAATGGCAGACACGGAGCACTCAAAATGCTTTGCCGCAAGGCGTGCGGGTTCAAGTCCCGCTCCCGGCACGTAGGCGGAATCGCCGCCTGACTCAACCTGGACGCAACCGATGAGGAATCGCGCGATGAGCACCCCTGCCAAGGCCACCACGGCAGCCCGGATCGTCGTAGCCGAGGACGAGGCACTGATCCGTCTGGATCTGGTCGAGATGCTCGGCGAGGCCGGCTATGACGTCGTGGGGCAGGCCAGCAATGGCGAGCAGGCCGTCGAGATGGCCCTCGAGCTGACTCCGGACCTGGTCATCATGGACGTCAAGATGCCCGTCATGGACGGGCTGTCGGCCGCGGACGAGATCGGCAAGCAACGCCTGTGCCCCGTCATCATGCTGACCGCCTTCTCCCAGACCGAGCTCGTCGAGCGGGCCCGCGACGCCGGAGTGATGGCCTATATCGTCAAGCCCTTCACCGCAGCCGACCTGGCGCCCGCCATCAATATCGCACTCTCGCGCTGGGCAGAGCTGAAGGAACTGGAGAAGGAAGTCGCCGACCTCGGCGAGGCCCTGGAGACCCGCAAGGCCGTCGAGCGCGCCAAGGGCGTGCTGATGAAGAAGCTCAAGCTCTCCGAGGCTGACGCTTTCCGGTGGATCCAGAAGACCGCCATGGATCGGCGCCTGGGGATGAAGGAAGTCGCCGAGGCCGTCATCGCGGGGATCGACAAGGCCTGACCTGCCCCACCCGTCACACCGGTCACACGGGCGCAGACCTGCGCAAAGGCCGTGAAGAAGGCCACTTTCCGACGGTGCCTCCGGTGCTCTAGAGTTCGATTTCCGAGGTCGTTCGGTGTTCAACCGGACGCCCGGTAACCATCGCATTCGATCTCGAAGGAGCCGGTCATGCCCCGCCCGCACATCGTGGTCAGCCGGGCGGGTCAGCGGCAGGTCGGTGAGTTGGCGACCTTGTGGATCGAGAGTGCACTCGCTGCGGGTATGACGCACGATCTGGCCGCCCGGACGGCCGGGACCGCTCGGGTGGCGGACGCTTTGCGACGCCCCGGCACTGCCGCCTATTTGGCGACCTTGGACGGCCGGCCGCTCGGCTTCGCGGTGGTCAACGAGCGCCAGCACGGCCTGCTGGAACCTCCGGCGCTGGCGCTGGACGAGCTCTTTGTCATCCCGGAGGGCCGCCGGCAAGGCGTGGCCGGGCAGTTGCTCGCCGCGGTTGCCAGGCATGCCGAGAGCACGGGTCACGATCTGGTGTTTGCCAATGTCGCCACGACCGACAAGGTCGGCAACCGGTATTTCGCCCGTCTCGGGTTCGGCCAGCAGGCCACCCGGCGCGTCGTCCCGACGACGGTGCTGCGTCGCAAGCTGAGCGCCGAGGATGCCGAGGCGCGCGATGTGCTGCTCGGCCGTCGCCGCACCATCCGCTATTTCGACCCCGACAAACCGGTGCCGCGCG
>NZ_DAOQZV010000059.1:0-15403 GCF_035343835.1 Nostocoides sp.
GGCGCCGTTGGCCGCCCTCGAGCGCCGCCGTGCGTATGCCCGCCCGGCCGCCGCCGCGGTTGCCGCCGGTATGCCGACGCGAGCCTTCGTGCTCCCGGATGCAGCGTCGGACGCCACGGTGCTGGAGGTCCGGACCCGTGACCGACTCGGCCTCCTGCACGACTTGGGCCGGTGCTTCGCCAAGGCCGGTCTGACGGTGCGGTCCGCGCACATCGCCACCTATGCCGGGCAGACGCTCGACACCTTCTACCTGACCGAAGCGTCCGGCGCCATGCTCAGCCCGCCCCGCGTCGCCGCCACGGTGGCGGCGATCATCGACTCCTGCGACTCCTGACGCGCTGGCACTACCTGGCCGAGCGTCGGCTCGGCGTGACCGAGCGTCGGCTCGTCCGGCACTGGCCGCCGGCTCGCCCGGCAGCGCGCCTCAGCCATTCTCGGCACCGGCGGACCAGTTGGACGCGCCCGGTTAGGCTTGAGCCCGTGTTCACGTCACTCTCCGATCGCCTTGCCGCGACCTTCAAGAACCTGCGGGGCAAGGGCCGCCTGAGCGAGTCCGACGTCAACAAGACGGTCCGCGACATCCGCATGGCCCTCTTAGAGGCCGACGTCGCGCTGCCCGTGGTCAAGGACTTCACGCACAACATTCGTGAGCGCGCCCTCGGCGCTGAGGTCTCCCAGGCGCTCAACCCGGCCCAGCAGATCGTCAAGATCGTCAACGAGGAACTCATCGACATCCTCGGCCAGCACACCCGGCCGCTGCGGCTGGCCAAGACCGCGCCGACCGTCATCATGCTCGCCGGCCTCCAGGGCTCGGGCAAGACGACGCTCGCCGGCAAGCTCGGCAAGTGGTTCAAGGATCAGGGCGACACCCCGCTCCTCGTGGCCGCGGACCTCCAGCGGCCGAATGCTGTGACCCAGCTTCAGGTCGTCGGCGAGCGGGCAGGAGTGCCGGTCTTCGCGCCCGAGAAGGGCAATGTCGGCGGGCACGATGCCGTAGGGCCGACGGGGGAAGGGACGCGGTCATACGGCGATCCGGTCGAGGTCGCCGAGGACGGCATCCAACACGCGATCTCCAAGCTCTACAACGTCGTCATCGTCGACACCGCCGGCCGGCTCGCGGTCGATGAGAACCTCATGCAGCAGGCCGCAGACATCCGCGACGCCATCGAGCCCGACGAAGTCCTTTTCGTCATCGACGCGATGATCGGTCAGGCCGCCGTTGAGACCGCGCAGGCCTTCCAGGACGGCATCGACTTCACCGGCGTCGTGCTCTCCAAGCTCGACGGTGACGCCCGCGGTGGTGCGGCGCTCTCGGTCGCGAAGATCACCGGCCGCCCGATCATGTTTGCCTCCACCGGCGAGGGCGTGAAGGATTTCGAGATCTTCCACCCCGACCGGATGGCCTCGCGCATCCTCGACATGGGCGACATGCTCACCCTGATCGAGAAGGCGGAGAAGGCCTTCGATCGCGAGCAGGCCGCCGAGATGGAGCGCAAGTTCCTTGCGGCCGAAGACTTTACGTTCGACGACTTCTTGCAGCAGATGGCTGCGATCAAGCGGATGGGCTCGCTGAAGTCGATGCTGAAGATGATGCCCGGTATGAACGAGATGAAGGCTCAGCTCGACGCCCTCGACGAGCGCGAGTTCGACCGGGTCGAGGCGATGGTCCGCTCGATGACGCCCTTCGAGCGCTCGCACCCCAAGCAGATCAACGGCTCCCGTCGTGCCCGCATCGCCGCCGGTTCGGGGGTCACCGTCGGCGAGGTCAACCAACTCCTGACGCGGTTCACCGAGGCGCAGAAGATGATGAAGCAGCTCGCCCGCGGCGGCGGGATTCCCGGTATGCCGGGCCTGCCGGGCACGGGCAAGCGTGGTCGTCAGCAGGCCCCCCAGCGCATCAAGTCGAAGTCGGGCAACCCCGCCAAGCGCGCCGAGCAGGAGCGGGCGGCAGCCAGCAGCGCCAACCGCGCGCCTGCTGGTAGCGCCTTCGGCGCGGGCTTAGGTGGCTCCGACCCGTCCGCCGGTCTGGACCCGAGCAAGCTGCCCAAGGGCTTCGAGAAGTTCCTCGGGCAGTAGCCCCGCCCTTCCTGCCCTGTCGTAAGTGGGGTGAATCACCCCACTTACTGGACGGTAGCGAGGAAAGGGCGGAGGACGAGTCGGCGTGTGGGAGCCGAGACCTAGCTCGGCGAGTGACTGGGTACTCCTGAGGAAACCTAGGAGGTCGAACACCATGTACGACTTGATAGCGCTCGACCGCCCTACCGGAGCGTTGCTTCGATTTGAGGAGTTGATGACGGCGCTGAGGCCCTGCGCGCCCGATTCGACGCCGAGGATGCACTCGCGGCCGTGGATGACACCGAGGTCGTGGTTCTCGCCTCCGATTCCCGGGAGACCCTGGGAATGTATCCACGCCCGCCATTTCGCCCGCGCTGATCCAGCGGGCGATCGACGCGGCCGGGGCACCAGCGGCGTGAGCCTGGCACGCTAGGTCGGTGACCAGAGCACCTTCGCCCGCCGCCCTGCATACGCTCACCGCGGGGTCCAGCGGGCCTCGGATCGCCTTCCTGCACGGTCTCTTCGGGCAGGGGCGCAACTGGCAGCAGATCGCCAAAGGCGTTGTGGGGGAAGGTGGTTCGGACGCACGCGCGCTGATGATCGACCTGCCTGATCACGGGCGCTCGCCGTGGACCGACGATTTCTCCTACGAGACATACGCCGCGCGCGTGGCCGACACGATCAGCGCCTGGGCCGGCGACGAGCCGGTCACCCTGGTCGGGCACTCCCTCGGTGGCAAGACCGCGATGATCGCCGCGCTCCAGCACCCGGCGGGTTTCGAGAAGCTCTGCGTCGTCGACATCGCGCCGCGCAGCTATCACAACCTGCACCGCTTCGCGGGCTATATCGCCGGCATGCAGGCCCTTCCCTTGGAGGAACTGACCAGCCGTCGCGATGCGGAGGAACGCTTCGCCCAGGTCGAGCCCGACCCGGGCGTCGCAGCCTTCCTCCTGCAAAACCTGCGCCGCGCAGGTGACAGCTGGGCCTGGCAGTGCAATCTGCAGCTTGTATCGCGAGACGCCGCTCGCGGTTCCGCCTCGCGGATCGCGGACTTCCCGTATGCCGTGAACGCCGGCGATCCGCTGCCCGCCCCGTCTCCCTTCGGCGGGCCAACTGTCTGGCTCGCCGGCTCCGAGTCGGGCTATGTCGCCGAGGAGGACACCGAGCGGATGCGCGAACTCTTCCCCGCGGTCCGCAAGGTCACCGTCAAGGGCGCCGGCCACTGGGTGCACACCGACGCACCTCAGGTCGTCATCGAGACGCTCCGGCGCCTGCTCGCCGTCCGCTGATCGCTCGCCGACCGGTGCCCGTCGCCCGCCGACGCTCGCTGCCCGCCACCGCCGACTGATTCTCCCCGCTGATCCCGCGCCAAGACTTCATCGACACGATGCCTGCCACACCTGCCGTGGACGGCTGATGCCCTCCTGGCGTCCGGGACCGTTGCCTTGTGCGCGTTGCGATCGTCACCGAGTCCTTCCTGCCCAGCATCAACGGCGTGACCACCTCGGTATGCCGAGTGGCGGAATGCCTGCATCTGCTCGGCCACGATGTCGTCGTCATCGCTCCGGATCCGGCGCCCGCGTGGTTCGGCCCGATCCCGGTGCACACGGTGCGCTCCGTTCCCGTGCGGCAGTTCCCCACCGGCGTGCCCAGCGGCCGGGTCGAGTCCCTGCTTGCGGAGATTGCGCCGGATGTCGTGCATGTCGCCAGCCCTTTCGTCATTGGCGCGCGCGCCTTGTCGGCGTGCCACGAACTCGGGCTGCCGAGCGTCGCGATCTTTCAGACGGACATGCCGAGGTATGCCGAGCAGCACGCCCCTGGCCCCCTCGCACCCCAGGTCGCAAACCTGGCCTGGCGCTGGGTGCGGCGGGTGCACGCCCTCGCCGACCAGACCCTCGCACCGTCGACGTCCAGCCTGGCGGCCCTGCGGGCGCATGGTGTCGAGCGAATTGCGTTGTGGGGGCGCGGCGTCGATACGACGCTCTTCTCGCCGGCCTGGCGGAACCACCCAGCCGCTCGCGACCTGCGGGCACGCCTGGCCCCAGCGGGCGAAACGCTCGTCGGCTATATCGGTCGACTGGCCCCGGAAAAGGAACTGGACCGGCTGGCCGAGCTCGCCGGCATACCGGGTCTGCGGCTGGTGATCGTGGGGGACGGGCCGTCGCGGGCGGCGCTCGAGACCACCCTGAACAGGGCGTTCGGGTGCGGCGCCCGCCCGGCTTTCCTCGGCTTCCGGCAGGGTGCGGACCTCGCGATCGGGTATGCCGCGCTCGATGTCTTCGTGCACCCGGGCACGACCGAGACCTTCGGCCAGACCCTGCAGGAGGCGGCGGCATCCGGGTTGCCCGTGGTGGCCGCCGCGGTGGGCGGCCCACTCGATTTGGTCGAGCATGGCCGCATCGGCCTGCTCTTCGACCCCGCGCTCTCCGGTGCCCTGTCCGCCTGCGTGGGACACCTCGTTAGTGAGCGCGCCGTGCGCGAGCGGATGGGCGCAGCGGCGACTGCTGCCGTGGCCGAACGCACCTGGCCGAGCCTGACCGCCACCCTTGTGGAGCACTACGCGCACGCGCGCCGGCGGATGGCTCCGGAACGGCACGCCGCCAGCCGACGTTGAGAGGGCACAGTCCGCCGGCGCCACCCTGAGGCGCGGGTGTGGCATGCCGGGTGGGGAAGCCGGCAAACGGCAGGTCGTCACCAGCCGACGCCGAGGCGCGTCTCGGCATTCGGACATCAATTGTCTTGTATTCCCATATCTACTGTAGGAATAGACGACGACGGCACCGACGCCCGTCTCCTACCACTTCGGTCGGACGCGGCGCGCCGCGGACGGCACACGCCCTTTGCACGAAAGGCACCACCCATGGCACTCTCGCGGCGCACCGCGACCACCCTCGTCTTGACCGGCATTCTCGGGCTGACGGCCTGCTCCGGCGGCACGGACGCGGGGTCCAGCGGCTCCAGCGGCGGGTCCGCGGCCAGTGAGGTCAAGCTCGGCTATTTCCCCAATGTCACGCACGCGCTCCCGATCGTCGCGGACAAGGAAGGCCTCTACGCCAAGCACCTCGGATCCACCACCCTTAAGGTGTCGACCTTCAACGCCGGCCCGGCCGCGATGGAGGCCCTGAAGTCGGGCGCCATCGACGCGACCTATGTCGGCCCGGGCCCCTCCACCAACGCCTTCATCAACTCCGGCGGCGAGGCCATCCGCATCGTGGCCGGCGCGGCCACCGGCGGCGCTGCGCTGGTGGTCGACCCCTCGATCGCGTCTGTCGCGGACCTTAAGGGCACTAAGGTCGCCACCCCGCAACTCGGCAACACCCAGGACGTCGCGCTGCGCTACTACCTCAAGGAGAAGGGCCTGAAGACAGATCTGCAGGGCGGCGGCGACGTCTCCATCACGCCGCAGGAGAACTCGCAGATCCTGGACTCCTTCGCCCAGAAGCTGATTGCCGGCGCTTGGGTCCCCGAGCCGTATGCCACGCGGCTGGTCCAGGCCGGCGGCAAGGTCCTGGTCGACGAGCACTCGCTCTGGCCGAACGGGAAGTTCCCGGTCACCGTGCTCGCGGTGCGCCCGGACTTCCTCAAGGACCACCCCGAGACTGTCAAGGCCTTGCTCGAGGCCCAGGTCGAGGCCGAAGACTTCATCGCCAATGATCCCGCCAAGTCCCAGGCCGACGTCGGCGCGGTGATCAAGACCGTCTCGGGCAAGGCCCTCGATCCGGCGGTTCTCGCCGACGCCTGGAAGAACCTCGAGTTCACCAACGACCCGGTCTCGTCCGCGCTGACCGAGGGCGCCAAGCACGCCTATGACGTGGGCATTCTCAAGACCGAGCCCAAGCTCGATGGTCTGGTCGACCTGACCATCCTCAACCAGGTCCTCAAAGCCGCCGGCAAGGACCTCGTGTCATGACAGCACTCGCCGTGCCCGACGCGCGCGCCGACGATCCCTTCGGAATCAACGCCTTTCGCGAGGAGGGCGGCTCGGACAACGCCGTCGTCCTCGACGAGGTCACCAAGCGGTATGGCCGCGGCACCCTTGCCCTCGACGGCATCGACCTGCGCGTCCGGCGCGGCGAGTTCGTCTGCTTCGTCGGGGCCTCGGGATGCGGCAAGTCGACCCTGCTGAATATCGTCAGCGGGCTCGACAAGGCAACGTCAGGACGGGTATCGGTCGCCGGCCGGCCGGCCCTGATGTTCCAGGAACACGCACTCATGCCGTGGCTGTCCTCGCTGGACAATGTCGCCCTGCCGATGCGGCTGGCCGGCGTGCCAAAGGCGCAGCGCCTTGAGCGTGCCCACGAGTTGTTGGCCAGCGTGCACCTCGGTGACGTGGTCGACAAGCGACCCCATGAGCTATCGGGCGGGATGCGGCAGCGTGTCGCCCTGGCTCGCACGCTCGCCACCGAGTCCCAGGTGCTCCTGATGGATGAACCCTTCGGGGCGCTCGATGCCATGACGCGCGATCTGCTGCACGATGAGTTGGAGTCCGTATGGCGCGCTCGCGGCCTGACGGTCCTCTTCGTCACCCACAACGTCCGTGAGGCTGTGCGCCTCGCGGACCGGGTCGTCCTCCTGTCCAGCCGGCCCGGCCGGGTGGTGCAGGAATACCCCATTGAGTTGCCGCGCCCGCGGCGTTTCGACGACCCGGGGGTCGGCTCGGCCACCGGCCAGATCACCACCGCACTGCGCAAGGAGGTTGCGCGCCATGGCGATTGACGCTTCTCTCGCAACAGAACTCAAGGGTCTCGACGCTCTGGAGTCGGCGACCGACGAGGCACCACTCGCAGGTCGCGTATGGGCGCAGACCTGGCCGAAGATCGCCGCCATCGGGCTCTTTGTGGGCCTGTGGCAGGTTGTCGTCTGGTTCAAGCTCAAGCCGTCGTATGTCCTGCCCGGTCCCGGTTCGGCGTTCGGCGAGTTCGCCCACCAAGTGACGCAAGGGACCTTCTGGCATGCCACGGCGGTGACGATGACGCGGGGCGTTGTCGGCTTCCTCATTGCTTCGGTGATCGGTCTGCTCCTCGGCGTGGCCGTCGCCCGCTCGAAGGTCCTGCGTGCCGCCATCGGCTCGCTGATCACGGGGCTGCAGACCATGCCGTCGATCGCGTGGTTCCCGTTGGCGATCCTGCTCTTCCAGCTCTCCGAGAAAGCCATCCTCTTCGTGATCCTGATCGGAGCCGTGCCGTCGATTGCCAATGGCGTGATCAGCGGCGTCGACTATGTGCCGACGACCCTGGTGCGGGCCGGGCGCAATATCGGCGCCCGGGGCATCGCGCTCTATCGGCACATCATCTTGCCGGCGGCGCTGCCGAGCATCGTCTCGGGCCTGAAGCAGGGCTGGGCCTTTGCCTGGCGATCGCTGCTCGCCGGTGAGTTGATCGTCGCGATCGCCAACCGGCCGAGCCTGGGCGCCTTCCTCGCCAACAGCCGCGAACTGGGGGAGCCGAGCTACATGCTCGCCCTGATGATCGCCATCCTGCTCATCGGCGTCCTCGTCGACTCCGCCTTCGCGGCCGTCGACGCCACCATGCAACGCCGTCGCGGGGTGGGCGCCCTGAGCTGACCAGGCGGGCCCGAGGTGGCGCGATCTGCACAGCGCGCGCGAGCCGGGCGGGCGGCATACGGCCTTAGGTGGCCGACGCGAACGGGAGCGGGGAACGCGGGGCTGGGGGGTCGGCGCGTTCCCCGCTCCTTCGTCACGCGCGGCTGCTCCGGCCGAGCCGGGCGGGGATCCGGACGAGATAGTCGGGTTGCCGTGCAGGGCATGGGGCCCGACGGGTCTGAACCGGCCTCGCCCACGCGGAGCGTGGGACCCAGACGGGTCTGAACCGGCCTCTCGACGGGGGCTAAGGTCGGGGGGTATGGGAGATGCGCTGCGCCTGCGGGGGCCGATCCTGGTGGGACCGAACGACGTGCGCGACGAACTTTGGGTGCTCGACGGGCGCATCACCTTTACCGCCCCCGCTGGTGAGTCCTCGACCCTCGACGGCTGGGTGGTGCCCGGCCTGACCGATGCCCACTGCCACGTCGGGCTCGACGCGCACGGCGCAGTCGACGCCGAGACCGCCGAAGCCCAGATCACCCGGGACCGCGACCACGGCACCCTGCTCATCCGGGACGCGGGCGCGCCGTCGGACACGCGGTGGATCGACGACCGGCCTGACCTGCCGAAGCTGATCCGCGCGGGACGCCACATCGCGCGGACCCGCCGCTACATCCGCGACTATGCCGACGAGGTCGAGCCCGACCAGCTTGTCGAGACGGTGCGCCGCCAGGCCCGCCGAGGGGACGGCTGGGTCAAGATCGTCGGCGACTGGATCGACCGCGCGACCGGCGACCTGACGCCCTGCTGGCCGCGCGAGACCGTCGCCGCCGCGGTCGCCGCGGCTCACGAGGAGGGGGCCCGCATGACGGCGCACTGTTTCGGTGAAGCCGTCCTCGATGATCTTGCTGCAGCCGGGATCGACTGCGTCGAACATGCCAGTGGCCTGACCGCGGAGACGACCGGAGCCTTTGCCGCGCAAGGCATTGCGATCGTCCCGACCATGATCAATATCGACAACTTCCCAGCGATCGCGCAGCCGGCGCGCGAGAAGTTCCCGCTCTACTACGCGCACATGATGGCGATCTACGAGCGCCGCGACGCGACGATCGCGGCCGCCCACGAGGCCGGTGTGCCGATCTATCTCGGCACCGATGCCGGCGGCACCCTCTCGCATGGGTTGGCGCCGCGGGAGGCGCTGCGCCTCCATGCGGCCGGTATGCCCGCCGAGGCCGTGCTGTCTGCGGCGACCTGGGGCGCCCGCGCCTGGCTGGGGCGACCCGCCATCGAGGAGGGTGCCGACGCGGACCTGCTCGTCCTTCCCGAGGATCCGCGCGCCGACCTCGGCGTGCTCGCCGCACCCATCGCGGTGATTTTGCGCGGGCGCGTCTATCCCCCTGGGTGACCCACCCTCGGCGGCCGGCTGGCGCGAGCCGGCCCGTCGGCTGCAGCCTCGTTGCCCGGGATATCGGTGACGACGGGGGCGGCCGTGGCGACCTGGACGCGGCTCAGTTGTCGCGGCGGTTGCCGCATGCGACACAATCACACTCGTGGACATCTCGGCGAAGACGGACTATGCGATCCGCGCTCTCGCCATGCTCGCTGAGGTTCAGACGGCCGGGGGCGGGGCGCTGTCGGCCGAGACGCTCGCCGCCCGCCAGGACCTGCCGCGGAAATTCCTCGAAGCCATCCTCGCCGATCTGCGCCGAGGCGGCATCGTCGTGAGCACTCGCGGCGCGTATGGGGGATACGCCCTGGCCCGCGACGCGGGCGACATCAGCCTCGGCGCCGTCTTCCGGGTGGTGTCCGGCCCGCTCGCCGAGGTGCGCGGCGTGCGCCCGCAGGACGTCCGGTATGAGGGCGCCGCCGCCCACCTGCCCACCGTGTGGGTCGCGGTCCGCGCCAGCCTGCGACGCGTCCTGGACGAGGTCAGCCTTGCCGACCTCGTCGCCGGCGACCTGCCCGACCACGTCCGTCACCTCGCCGACGACCCGGACGCCTGGGCCAACCGCTGACGCCTCACCCGTCACAACTTTCCCGCCCGCTGCCACAACGGTCGTGTTCGCACCAGAACATTTCCCTTGCGAACGACGCCTTTGCCATGCGCTGCCACGGCCGCGCGGCCCGGCATGCGTGGTCGGAGCCCCGGTTCGGCTCTGGCAGAATGGATGCTCGTACCCGCGCGCGCCCGCACCGTCGAGCGTGAGCGCCTACCCCGAGTTTCGGCCCCCCAGGCGATTCCGCCTGGTCTTGCCGTGCTCACAACACGAGAAAGAGGACCACCCACGTGGCCGTCAAGATTCGCCTGAAGCGGATGGGCAAGATCCGCGCCCCGTTCTACCGCGTCGTCGTCATGGACTCGCGCACCAAGCGCGATGGCCGGGCCATCGAGGAGATCGGCAAGTACCACCCCACCGAGGAGCCTTCGCTCATCGACATCGACAGCGAGCGGGCGCAGTACTGGCTCGCTCAAGGCGCCCAGCCCACCGAAGCGGTCGAAGCGCTGTTCAAGGTCACCGGTGACTGGCAGAAGTTCAAGGGCGAGGCCGGCGCCGAGGGCACCCTGAAGGTCGCCGCGGCCAAGCCGAGCAAGAAGGAACTCTACGAAGCGGCCGTCGCCGCCGCCGGCAAGTCGGCGGACTCCGCCCCGTCTGCGACCACCCCGCGCAAGGCCGCCAAGAAGGCCGAGGTCCCGGCAGCGGCCGACACCGACTCCTCCGGCGCGTCGCACGAGGCAGTGGACGCCGACGCCGACGCCACCACGACGGCGTCCGCTGCGGCCGACCCCGAAGCGGCTGCCGAGTGACCCTCCTCGAAGAGGCCTTGGAGCACCTGGTCACGGGCATCGTCGATCACAAGGACGATGTAGTGGTCCGCAACAAGGACCTTCGCCGGGGCAGCCTGCTCGAGGTCCGGGTCCACCCCGACGACCTCGGCCGGGTCATCGGACGCTCGGGCCGGACGGCCGGCGCTCTGCGCACCGTGATGGGCGCCCTCGCCGGCGGCCAGAACGTCCGGATCGACATCGTCGACACCGACCGCGTGCGCTGACCCGCACGCGGTGACGGGATCTCTCGACGACGCAGACAACGGGGCCCATCGCGCACGCGATCGGCCCCGTTGTCACGTCCCGGGACGTCCGGCCCCCCAGCGGCCGGACGCTCCTGACTGATCAGACGTATGGCAGCCCGATCCGGTTGTCCGCAAGCAGCACCGGTTTGCGATGTGAGAAGCGCAGGTCCTTCCACATGCCGCCGGTCTGGCCGGATGGTGCGGACCGACAGACGATCTCGGCGTCAGCGGGTGGCGACGTCGAAGGCTCCGCACGCGGGGCTGGTGGCCTGGAGATCCGGCACCGACACGCCCAGATTGGCCAAGGCCCTGCGCGCCCGGCTGCGACCTAGGTTCCACTCCAGCGCGTCGTCGCTGCGATGGGTGCGGGCGGCATACTGGGCAAGCGTGCACGTGCGGGCCTGACCGGCCAGTCGCTCGGTGATAGCCGGGATCGCATCGTCGGAGAGACCGCCGAGATAGGCGACGTCCAAGGCATTGTCACCGAGTCGCTCGAAGCGATCGACATTGCGATTCGCGACCCACGCCTCGGGATTCATCAAGCCGAGCCCGAGCACGATGCCTACGCCGGTGAGCGCCGCAGCGCGGGGAATCCACTTGCCCTGCAACGAGATTCCGGCTCCGAGTACCATCAGGACCACGAGCCCGACCCAGATCTCGAAGGCATCGACGACCAGCCGTAGGGTCGTGAAGCCGTAGGCCTGCTGATAGAGATTCATCCGCCACATGGCCGAGGCGATGACCACGAGCGTGAGCACGCCGAGCAGCCCGAGCACCGCACGCAGCAGCAACCGGTCACCTTCGGCCGCGCGGGACGCGTGCCGTGCGACCACCCCGACGAGCAGCAGGGTGAGAACCGTTGCGACGGTGAGCTGGCCGAAGCCCTGGCGGGCGTACTCGGCATACGTCACGCCCGTCGTGCGCTCGACATACTCGTGCCCGGCCAGCCAGGCGGTCACCTGGGCGGCGATGAAGACCGCGTAGGTCGCGATGACCAGCGCCGCGGGCACCAACCATTCCCACGCGTGGCGGGCCACCCGGCCCGCAGGGAGCGTGAGGGAGGCGTCCATGATCGGGTTGATGGCCAGATAGCAGCCGGCCAGCACGATGCCGAAACAGGCGCAGAAGACGAAGCCCCGCAAGATCGCCGTGTCGATCGAGAGGTCGGGGACCAGCAGGTCGACCCAGTGCGCGACCACCGCGTCCGCGGACGCGAAGAGTGCGCCGAAGACCACCAGCATGGCCAGGCTGACCGCTGCGGTCCGGATGACCGGCCACCAGGCCCGGGTGCGGCGGCTGGTGCTGAGCATCCGACCTAACCACGGCAGACCGCGCAGTCCAGCGAGCGGCCAGGCGAGTGCAGAGCCGATCAACGCGGTCAGCGCGCGGGCCGGGGTGACGCCGATGACCACGGTGACCGCGCCTGCCAGCAGGGTCAAGGGGATCAACCAGCCCGCAGCCCGCAGCATCGGGATGAGGGCGAGCGCGATGCCGAGCACACCGCAAGCGGCCGTCAACCAGGACCGCCGGCGCGCGGCCGCGGCCAGCGTGGCGCCGCCCGCGAGCAGCACGAGAGTGGTTCCGACGCCCTGGTCGCGGAAGGGCAGGATCACGGCCGCAAGCAGGCCCACGGCCAGCGCCGCCAGGAGGAGGCGCGGCCGGCCGGGCACATCGACCTCGGGCCAGAGCGACCCGAAGGCGCTGTCCATGGTCGGCGGTGGCGTGCGGCCCGGGCCAAGCGGGATCGACCCGGCGGGGTAGGGCGCGGGCAGCGGGGGCGTGAGTCGGGTGGGTGGGAGTGACATGGTGGCTCCTGGGCCGGTGATCGAGTTGGACGGCGACGCCGGTGCCGGGGGGCGGTGGTCGGGGACGGTCGGTGGGCTTGGTGTGGAGGGCGACGGCAGCGCGGTAACGGTCCTGACGTGCGGTTCGACCGGGAGGGTCAGCCGCAGGCGGGCCCCCGTATGCCCGGGGCGCGGGTCGAGCGCGTCGACGCGCCCCCCATGGATCTCGGCCACCCACCGGGTGATCGCCAGCCCGAGTCCGGTGCCCCCGGCGGCGGCCGTGCCGAAGCGATCGAAGATCCGTTGGCGGTCCTCGGCCCGGATGCCCGGTCCGTCGTCCTCGATGTCGATCGTCCACAGCCTGGGACTCGAATGTCCTTGTCCGTCAACGGAATCGCGATCGCCATCGAGTGACGCGAGCCGAGCGGTCACCCGGACTTCACTACCCGGCGGGCTGTGGCGGGCCGCATTGTCCAGCAGATTGGTGATCGCCTGGCGCAGCCGCATCGGCTCGGCCGCGACGTGCAGGTCGGGCGGCACGACCTCGACCCGGACCGGGACCTCCCGCCCCGAGAGCGTGATCTCGCACCCGGCATCGGCGAGCAACGCGGCCACATCCACCGACCGCGTCCGCAAGGGCGCGAGGCCGGCGTCGATCCGGGAGAGCGCCAGCAGGTCGGCGAGCAGATCGCTGAGCCGCTCGGCTTGCGCCAGCACGGACCGCAGGCCGGCCTCGTCCGCCGGTGTCACACCGTCGGCCATATTTTCCAGGACCGCCCGTAGGGCTGCAGCCGGCGTGCGCAGCTCATGTGAGACCGTCGCCACCAGATCGCGCCGTTGCTGGTCGACGTCCTTCAAGTCAGCGGCCATGGTCGTGAAAGCCCTTGCGAGCGTGGCGACTTCGTCGCGTCCCTGGGCGTCGATCCGGGCCGAGTAGTCACCGCGCGCCATCCGGCGTGCCGCTTCGGTCATCTCCCGCAGCGGGGCGATCATTCCGGCGGCAAGCAACTGGGTCAGGATCAGCGAGATCGCCACCGCGACGGGAATCACCAACCACCGGCTCACCCCGTGCGTCGCGCCGAGTGTCGCCACTGTCGCCGACACCAGCACGCTGATGCCGACCAACGCCCCAAGCTTGACCTTCAGGGAGGCCAGCCGCGTCAGGGGCGAGGCCATCAGAGCCCACCCCCTTCGAGGGCATACCCGACCCCGTGGACGGTGCGGATACGCGTGCCGCCGATCTTCGCGCGAAGGGCTTTGACATGGCTGTCGACGGTCCGGGTGCCCGAGGCGTCCGACCAGCCCCAGACATCCTCGAGCAATTGCTCGCGCGTCAGAACAGTCCCCGGCACCGTGGCCAGGGCCGCGAGCAGGTCGAACTCGGTCGGCGTCAGGTGCACGTCGGTGCCCTCGATGCGCACCCGGCGAGTGCCCGTGTCGATCACCAGCGCGCCGACCGTCATCGATCCGGATGCCTTGCGCGCCAACACTTCTGCACGCTCGACCCGTCGCAGCAGGGCGTGCACGCGAGCGAGAAGTTCGCGCATCCGGAAGGGCTTGGTCAGATAGTCGTCGGCCCCGACGCCGAGCCCGACCAGGATGTCCGACTCGTCGTCGCGCGCGGTGAGCATGAGCACCGGGACGGGGCGTCGGGACTGGATTTGCCGGCATACCTCGATGCCGTCGAAGCCGGGCAGCATGATGTCGAGGATGACGGCGTCGGGCTCTTCCGCATCGACGGCGGCGACGGCCTCCGGCCCGGTGAAGGCCTGGCGGACGGCGTACCCGCTCGCCCTCAGGCGGTCGGTGACGGCCTGGTTGATGACGGGTTCGTCCTCGACGACGAGCAGGCGGGCGGTCATACGGCCAGATTAGGAGGCGAGCAGTGGACCTTCCGGGCGCGAAATGTGTGGGTTCCGTGCAGCTTTGGGCGTCGGTCTCGGGCTTTGGGAGAATGGGCCGGTGAATGTTCTCGTCGCCCGTATCGGCAAGCCGCACAGCCTCCACGGTGAGGTGACCGTGCAGGCGCACACCGACGATCCGATGGGCCGCTTCGTGCCCGGCGCGACCTTCGTCACCGACGCCGCCGCCGGCTCCGGTGTCCCCAAGTCGCTGACGATCCGAAATGCCCGGCAGCACAAGGGAATTTGGCTGCTCGCCTTCGACGGCATTCCCGACCGCACGGGTGCTGAAGGTCTGCGCGGCACGCAGTTGTTGCTCGATGAGGAAGACGAGACGGGCAACGACGAGGACGGATGGTATGAGGAGGAGTTGGTCGGTCTGCGTGTTGTGGACCCCGCCGGCGAGCCGCTCGGAACGGTCGCCGGGCTCGACGTCGGCGTCGCCCAGGACCGCCTGGTCGTCACGCTGACCGACGGGACCGAGGTGCTCGTCCCGCTCGTCGAAGCCATCGTGCCCTCGCTCGATCCGACGGCCGGTGTGGTCGTCGTGGACGCGCCCCCCGGCCTGTTCGACATCGCCCGCGAAGGCTGACGCGCGTGCGCATCGACGTCTTCACGATCTTCCCCGAATACCTTGCGCCGCTTGATCTTTCGCTGATCGGCAAGGCACGTCGGGAGGGGCTGCTCGACGTGGCGGTCCATGATTTGCGCGCCTTCACCCACGATCGCCACAACACCGTCGACGACACCCCCTACGGCGGCGGCGCCGGCATGGTGATGAAACCGCAGCCGTGGTCGGAGGCCTTGACGTATGCCACGTCCCTCGCCCCCGGGACCCCGCACCTGCTCGTGCCGGCCCCGTCCGGCCGCCCCTTCACGCAGCCATTCGCCCGCGCGCTCGCCACCGAGCCCTGGCTGGCGTTCGCCTGCGGCCGGTACGAGGGGATCGACGAGCGGGTCTACGACTTCGCCGCGGACGACCTCGGCTGGCAGGTCACGCCGGTCTCCCTCGGTGACTATGTGCTCAACGGCGGAGAGGTCGCCGTGCT
>NZ_DAOQZV010000060.1:0-81 GCF_035343835.1 Nostocoides sp.
GTCGTGGGGTTGTGGAATCGGGGTCCCCGCGAAGTATCGGAGCGACGCAGGAGCGTAGGACGTCGTGGGGTTGTGGAATCG
>NZ_DAOQZV010000060.1:181-15305 GCF_035343835.1 Nostocoides sp.
GGGTCCCCGCGAAGTATCGGAGCGACGCAGGAGCGGAGAACGTCGTGGGGTTGGGGAATCGGGGTCCCCGCGAAGTATCGGAGCGACGCAGGAGCGGAGAACGTCGTGGGGTTGGGATTAGGCCAGCCGAGCGGGCGCCAGGGTCGAGCCGGTCAAGGGCACCCGGCCGGTCGAACCTCGGAGCACGAGCTCCGGCTGGAAGACCAACTCCCGGCCTTCGGTATTGCCGCCGCGGATGGCGTCGAGCAGAGCCAGGACGATCGCCTCGGACATCTCCAGGACGGGCTGGCGGATCGTGGTCATCGGCGGATCGGTGAAGGCCATCAGCGGTGAGTCGTCGTAGCCGGTGATCGACAGATCCCGCGGGATCTGCAGGCCCAGCCGATGCGCCTGCCGGACGCCGCCCAGCGCCATGATGTCCGAGGCGTAGACGATCGCCGTAGCCCTGCGGGCAACCAAAGTGGAGGTCGCCTGGGCGCCGCCCTCAACCGTGAAGAGGGCATGGACCATCAGGTTGTCCGGGTCGGGCAGGCCGGCCGTGCGGTGGGAACGCTTGAATGCCTCCACCTTCAACTGCACCGGGACATATTGGCGGGGTCCGACGGCAAGCCCGATTCGCTTGTGCCCCAACTCGATCAGATGCGTCAGGGCCAACTCTATCGCGGCGGCATCATCGCAGGAGACGAAGGTCGCCACGACGCCTTCGCGATACCCATTGACCAGGACGAGGGGCACGCCTTGGCGGCCGAGGTTGACATAGCGATCGACGCTTTCGCCGAGGTCGGCGTGCTGGCCCGAGATGCAGATGATGCCGGCGACCCCCCGGTCGAGGAGCATCTGGACATAGACATCCTCGTGCACCCCGCCCGGCGTCTGCGTGCAAAGCACGGGCGTGAAACCTCTTGCGGCCAAACCCGATTCGATGGTCTGCGCAAAGGCCGGGAAGATCGGGTTGGTCAACTCAGGGGTGATCAGGCCGATCAGCGCGCCACTGCGGGGGCGCAGCTTGGCCGGGACCTCGTAGCCGAGGACGTCGATCGCCGTGAGCACGGCGGCCCGGGTCGCCTCGGACACCCCAGGCTTGTCGTTGAGGACGCGGCTGACCGTCGCCTCGCTCACCTCGGCCTGCGCGGCAACCTCGGCGAGGCGGATTCTCACGAGACGGGCTGCCATGTCCACACTCCTACCTGCGGGCCGGGCGCGGTGAGAACGACCGCGTCACCCTCCAAGGAAATCCCATTTCCGTATGCCGCAGAACCCTTTTCGATGCCATCGAAGGCCGCGCGCGGCAGGCGGATGGGCTCGTGCGCCAACCGGGCAAGGGTCACGAGCGCCGTCTGGGCGGGGTGCTCGCGGAGGTAGGCGAGGACGTCGTCGGCGGCATACACCCAGCGCAGCCCGCCGGCGTGCAACGCCTTGGACTTATGCCGCAGCGCGATCAGTTCGCGATAGACGCCGTGCAGGCGCTCGTCCCAGAGGTCGGGCTGCGTCCAGGGCATCGGTCGCCGCCCGTCCTCGCCGAAGTCGCCGAGCATGCCGATCTCGTCGCCATAGGTGATCATCGGGATTCCGGGCATGGTCAGCAGCATCCCGGCCGCCACGTCGACCTGCTCGACGTCGTCGCCGACCAGGCTGCGCACGCGCGTGGTGTCGTGGGAGCCGACGAGGGTGAAGCAGTGCGTCAGCGTCTCCCACGGCACCAGCGAGCCGAACTCGCGGATGGTCTCCATGACCGCGCGTCCGCCGAGGCGGGGCACGATGACCGGCAGGCCGAGGAAGTCGGGTGCGTGACCGGGGTGGCGCAGCCAGGTCCACAGTGGCCGGGTGAAACCGGCGTAGTTCATCACGCCGTGCCAGCCGTCGCCCATCGCGTCGAGCGAGAAGTCGTGGCAGTGCTCGCCCACGAGGAGAGCATCGGGATTGGTCTCGGCCATCGCGGCACGCATCCGGCGCGCGACATCGGCATTGTGGTCCTGCGCGCGGTGCCGGCCAGTCATATTCGCCACGTCGACCCGCCACCCGTCCAGGGCATGGGGGCCCGAGATCCAGTGCCGGACAACGCCCTTCGGGTCCTCGAAGATCCGTTCCTGGAGCTCCTCGGAGTCGTAGTTGAGCTTCGGCAGCGAGGGCACGCCGAGCCAGGAGGCGTAGGTGTCGCCATCGAAGAAGTAGTAGGCCCGTTCGGGGGCGTCGGGCTCGGATTGGGCCGCGCGGAACCAGTCGTGACCGACCCCGGTGTGATTGGTCGTGAAGTCGCCGAGCACCTTCAACCCGCGCTCGTGGACAGCGTCGGCGAGCCGATCGAGGGCCGCGTCGCCACCGAGAACGGGATCGACCTCATCGAAGGTTGAGGCGTCATACCGGTGGTTGGAGCGCCCGGGAAAGACCGGCGTCAGATAGACGACATCGGCGCCGAGATCGACGATGTGATCGAGGTGGTCGATGATCCCGTCCAGATCGCCGCCGTAGAGTTGCTTGGCGGTCTGCGGCCCACGACCGGCCACCGGCTCGTCCCACGGCACGGGGATCGCCCAGTCGGGAATATCGCGGTCGCCGGCCTGCGCGGATCGCGCAAAGCGGTCCGGGAAGATCTGGTAGACAACGGCATTCGCGCTCCAGGCGGGTGCCGCCTCAAAGGTCGTAATGCGGAAGTCCGAGGCATCCGGGATGTCCCGGTCGTGCAGCCCGGTCCCGTTGAGCCATTGGTAGCCCAGCGGGCCGCCCTGCAGCAGGAACCGATAGTTCATCACCGGGTTGTGCATGACGAGCGGAACGCTCCACCACGAGTCCGCCGCGGTCGTGCGGGTCAGCGTGGCCGGCGTGAACTTCGGTTCCGCGTCGGGGGTGCTGCGCAGATGGATGCTGCTGACATCCGCAGCATGGGGGACCCGAACGAGGAGGTGCACCGTGTCTCCCAGGCGCGGATGCGCCTGGGAGACATAGCGTTCGGAGCCGTCGTGATGAGGAGTGTCGAGCAGGTGACCGGGGCCGGTCACTTCACCGAACCCTGCGTCATACCCCCGACGAGGTACTTCTGGAAGCCGAGGTAGAGAAGCACCACGGGCAGCGACGCGAGCACGGCGCCAGCGGCGAACTGACCGAAGAGCCGGTTCTTTTCGTTGCCGATCGTCATGCTGTAGAGGCCGACGCCGAGGGTCTGGCTGTCGACATCCTGCAAGAAGATGCTCGCCAGGAGGAACTCGCTGAAGAGGCCGACGAAGCTGAGCATGAAGACGGTGACCAGAATCGGCATGACCAGGCGCAGGGTCATCGTGAAGAAGATCCGCGCGTGGCTGGCCCCGTCGACCTTCGCCGCCTCGTCCAGTTCCTTGGGCACGGTGTCGAAGTAGCCCTTGAGCAGCCACACATTGGCGCCCATCGCGCCGCCGAGGTAACACAGGGTCAATGCCCAGATCGAGTTCAGTCCCAGGGCCGGGATGACGTCACCGAGCTTGGCGAAGGTCAGGTAGAGCGCGGGGAAGGTCAGCATCGCCGGGAACATCTGCAACAGCAGCAGACCCAACAGGCCAGGCCTCCGGCCGGTGAACCGCAGCCGGGAGAAAGCGTAGGCCGCACACGCGCCGATGAAGACCGATCCGAGCGCACCGACGGTGCTGATGATCATCGAGTTCTTGTACCAGCTGGCGTACGGCCGGGAGGCGTCGCTGAACAGGGTGTCAAAGTTGGCGCCGGAGATGGACTTGGGGATCAGCGAACTGGTGTCCAACGACCCCGACGGATTAAGCGCGGAGGAGATCAGGAAGACGATCGGGAAGAGCGCCCAGATCAGCGCCAGGACGCCGAGGAGGTGGCGCCACCAGCCGCTCGAACCGCTCTTACGGGGCGCGCGGCTGGTCGTGGCGTGCGCCTCGGGAACGGCGATGGTCGTTGCGTCGATGCTCGACAAATCAGTTCACCTCTTCCAGGGACTTGGTGCGGGCGAAGCCGCTGTAGCTCATCGCCGCCACGATGAAGAAGATGAAGATACAGACGGCGGAGGCCAGGCCGATGTTGGGGCTGGCGCCGGAGAACGCCAACCGGAAGGCGTACGTGATCAGCAGGTCCGTCGAGCCGATGCTGGTGTCCGCGGCCTCGAAAGGCCCACCCTTGGTCAGCAGATAGATCAACGTGAAGTTGTTGAAGTTGAAGGCGAAGGACGCGATCAGCAGCGGGCCGACGGCGACCAGCAGCAGCGGCATGATGATCGAGCGAAGCGTCCGGAAGGGGCTGGCACCGTCGATCTTCGCGGCCTCGCGGACATCACCCGGGATCGACTGCAGCGCGCCGGTGCAGACGAGGAACATATAGGGGAAGCCCAGCCACAAGTTGGTCAGCAAAATCGCGACCTTGGCCCACCAGGCGTTGCCGAGCCAGTCGATGTGCAGGTGCGTCAGGCTGTTGATCAGGCCGAAGTCCTGGTTGAACATCGACGCCCACACCAGTGAGGTGACGAAGCCGGGGATGGCATACGGGAGGATCAACAGCGAGCGGTAGAAGCCCTTGCCCTTGAGCTTGTCGTCATTGAAGAGCAAGGCCAAGAGCATGCCGAGGAAGAAAGTTGACAGCACCGAGATCGCCGCGAAGGCGACATTCCAGATGAAGATCTTGAAGAACCCCGCGCGGATGGTCTCGTTGGTCAGCAGGTCCTTGAAGTTCTTGAACCCGACATTCTGCTTCCACCCGGTGGGCAATGTGCCCGAGCCGTCCTCAGCCGTCCAGTAGGCGTTCTTGGGGACGTAGACCTTGCCGGCCTTCGCGTCGGTAAGCGTGTCGGCCTTGGCGTCGTAAACGAGGGTGGGCTCGCCCTGGAAGGCCTGCTTGGTGCCCAGCGCCTTGATCCCGGCCTCCTTGGAGACAGGCACCGCAAAGTTGGTGACCTCGTCGGCGTTGGTCTTGTTGCGATCGTTGACCTGCTTGGGGGTCAGGATCGTGTAGCCGGGGGCCGTCGCGATCAGGCCGGTCATCGGGGGCTTATCACCGATGGCGACCCCGTCGGTGGCCAGGTCCTTGACACCGTCCTTGTTGCCGACGAGGTACTTGCCGTCCGGGTCGATCAACAAGAAGTTGAGGTCGCCGGTCATCGGATCCGCCCCCTCGGGGACAGCGATCGACAGCTTGTAGCGCGGGCTGCCGGCGACCTGCTGGACGGACTGCGCGATGGATTGCGTCGTCGCCTCGTCCTTGGACAGCACGTGGCCCTGGCCGTAGTTGGTGAAGGCGGTGGCGACGGTGTAGACGATCGGCCAGATCTGGAGGGTGACCAGCAGGATCAGGCCCGGTAAGAGGTACTTCATTGGCACGGCCCGGCGTGTCGCATAGACCGCGAGGATGCACGTGAGGATGAAGGCGGTGATAACCACCCCGAACCAGGAGCCTTGAGCGATCAACTTCTGCACGACATACAAGGCCGCGAGGGTCGCGAGGGCGAGCAGGCCCCACTTGAGGATGTGGGCATAGAGAGGGGTGGTGTCCTTGCGGACACGGAACTCGTTTGTGCTGGGGACAACGGCCATTCTTCGACTCCCGGGCTGAATGCAAGAGGGACACCGGCACCCGAGCGCAGAATGGCGACGGTGCCTGGCCCACGATTTTCTTAGGGGGCGGCGCGCCCAGTCAGGCGCGAAGTAGTGCACGGTGGCCCCCGGCGGCTATTGCCGGGGGCCACCGCTGCGGGATCAGGAACCCGCGATGGCCTTGACGATCTCCTTCTGCGCGGCGTCGAAGCGCGCCTTCGGCTCGGCCTTGCCGGAGATGACGTCGGCAGCGGCCTGGCCCAGCGGGCCCCACACGGAGTTCATGGCGGGGATGTTCGGCATCGGCTTGCCGTCCTTGCCCGCCTCGTACCACGCCTCGACCTCGGGGTCAGAAGCCGCGACCTCGTCATACGCCTCGGTCAGTGCCGGCGGACGACCGCCGGCGGCGAAGATCGCGAGCTGGAACTCCTTGGTCGGGACGTAGGTCGTCACGAAGTCCTGAGCCAGCGAGGCGTTCTTGGCCTTCGCCGATACATAGAAGAGCTGCACGCCGAGGAAGGGCTGCATCGCCTTGCCACCGGGCAGCGAGGGCAGGCTGGAGATGCCGTAGTTGATGCCGGCCTTCTTGACGTTCGGGATCGACCAGGGGCCCGTGATGAAGAAGGGCGCCTTGCCGCTGGTGAAGATGCCTTCGGCGTTGTCGTCGCCGACATTGGTGGAGAGGACCTTGTCCTTGCCCATCTGCGCGAGGACGGTCGCACCCTTGATGGACTCGGCGCTGTTGACGATGACCTTGCTGGCGTCGTAGTCGCCATTGTCCTTGACGGCGAAGATGCCGCCACCGAAGGCCGAGAGCCACGGGTAGGTGTAGTAGGCGTTACCCGTCTTGCCGACCGACTGGTCGAGCAGGGTGGTGATCTTCTTGTCCTTGGTCTGCGCGGCCTTGGCGGCCTTGAGCAGGTCGTCCAGGGTCGCCGGGGCATCCGGGACCATGTCGGTGTTGCGGACCAGGGCGATGTTCTCCACCGAGAAGGGCACGCCATAGTTCTGGCCGTTGAACTTGCTCGCGGCCATCGCGGCCGGGGCGAACTTGGCGGTGGTCGCGTCGTCAAGCTGGATGGGAGCGACGGTGCCGTTCTGGACGAGCTCACCGAGCCAGTCGTGAGCGCCGACGACGATGTCCGGGCCCTTGCCGACCTTGGTGGCGTCACCGAACTGCTTGCGAGTCTCGGTCGCGATCTGCACGGCGACGGTCACGCCATTGTCGGCAGCGAACTGCTGGGCGTACTTGGTCAGGATCGGCGCGCGGTCGGCGTCGGCCCAGATGACCAGGTCGGCGTCCGCACGGGAGGGGTTCTTGGCGTCGACCTCGGCCGGAGCGGCCGCGGTCTCGGAGGCCGAAGCGCTGGCCGACGTGCTGGCGGAGGCCGACATGTTGGCGCTGCTCCCCGCGGTCGCGCTGGTCGACGAGTTGCCGCCGTTGCCGCAGGCAGCCAGGGTGAGAGCGGCAACACTGGTCAGGGCAGCCGCACCGAACGCACGCTTGTGCATTGATTCTCCTACGTAGGGCGCAGGGAGCCACGATGCTTCCCTGACGAGTGAGGGAGACTTTACCAGCCCTTGCAAGGGCTCTCAACCCTTCCGCAAGATCTTTCAATACTTACGCAAGAAGTCTCGAAACGATAACGGTCTGTGCCCTGCTGGTCCGGCTCTGGCCGCCCGTCAGGATTTGAACGGGCAAACAGTGGCGCACCAGGGGGTCCATCGGGCACACTAGAGGCGCACGGGACACCGATGTCCCGTGACGTTCCACCTTTACAACGGATCGTCCGGCACGTTCCTGCCGGTGAAGGAGTCAATGCCCCATGGCGACAGTGAAGTTCGATGAGGCAACCCGGGTCTACCCCGGCGCCACGCGTCCCTCGGTCGACAAGCTCAACATCGACATCGCGGACGGTGAATTCCTCGTTCTCGTCGGCCCCTCCGGCTGTGGCAAGTCCACCAGCCTGCGCATGCTGGCTGGCCTCGAAGAGGTCAACGGCGGCAAGATCTGGATCGGTGACCGCGATGTCACCAACCTCTCGCCCAAGGACCGCGACGTGGCGATGGTCTTCCAGAACTACGCGCTCTACCCACACATGTCCGTCGCCGACAACATGGGCTTCGCCCTGAAGATCGCCGGCGTCAACAAGTCCGAGATCGACACCCGCGTCAAGGAAGCGGCCAAGATCCTCGACCTGACCCAGTACCTGGAGCGCAAGCCGAAGGCCCTCTCCGGTGGCCAGCGTCAGCGCGTCGCCATGGGTCGCGCCATCGTGCGTTCCCCGCAGGTCTTCCTCATGGACGAGCCGCTGTCGAACCTCGACGCCAAGCTGCGCGTCCAGACCCGCACCCAGATCGCCTCGCTGCAGCGCCGCCTCGGCGTCACCACGGTCTACGTCACCCACGACCAGACCGAGGCCATGACGATGGGCGACCGCGTCGCCGTCCTCAAGGACGGCCTGCTGCAGCAGGTCGACAGCCCGCGCCGGATGTACGACCACCCGGACAACCTCTTCGTCGCCGGCTTCATCGGCTCCCCGGCCATGAACCTGATCGGTATGCCGGTCACCGACGGCGGGGTGAAGTTCGGCTCCACCGTCATCCCGGTCCCGCGCAGCGCCCTGACCAACGCCGGCAAGGAAGTCATCGTCGGCGTTCGCCCCGAGGACATCACGGTCTCCACCAGCGGTGACGGCCTGCCGATCACCATCGAGGTCGTCGAAGAACTCGGCGCCGACGCCTACGTCTACGGCACCCCGCAGACCGGCCACGTCGCCAAGGAAGAAGGCATGGAGAAGCCCTTCATCGCCCGCACCGACGGCCGCAAGCCCCCGGAGAAGGGCACCACGCTCTACATCACCCCGGAGCCGGGCCACGTGCACATCTTCGACCCCGAGAGCGGCGCTCGCCTGGTCGACTAACCACGGGGCTTCGCCCAGAAAAGCGCGGTCCCGCTTCGCGGGGCTGCGCTTTTCTGTGCCCCGGCCAAGCTCGCTTCGCTCGCGGCCGGGGCGCTGGTCACGATGGCTCGCCAGGGCTCGCAATCGCTCCCAGCATCCCTGCCCGAGAGCGCGGTCCCGCTTCGCGGGGCTGGGCATTGTCGAGCAGAAGCTCTTGTTTCTTGTTAGGGCGAAGGCCCCATGGGAGCATGGGGGCGTGGCCCTGGACATCATCGCCGCCCGCCCGGATCCCGCTCTCTTGGATCTGCCCTGGCAGCTCCCCCTGGAGGAGTGGCCTGAGGAGCGGCTCGCCGCCCTCCCCCGAGGCATCTCCCGGCACGTCGTTCGCTTCGTCAAGCTCTCGGGCAAGGTCATCGCCGTCAAGGAGATCAAGGCCGACCTCGCCATCCGCGAATACCACCTCCTGCGCAACCTCAACCGGCTCGGGTTGCCCTGCGTGCAACCCTTTGCCGTCGTCCAGGGCCGGGTCAACGCCAAGGGCAAGCCACTGGATGCCTGCCTGATCACCCGGCACCTGCAGTTTTCGCTGCCCTACCGCGCGCTGTATAGCCAAACCCTGCGACCGGACACCGCGACCCGGCTCATCGATGCGCTCGCCGTGCTGCTCGTCAGACTCCACCTGGCCGGATTCTGGTGGGGCGACGTCTCCTTGTCCAACACCCTCTTCGTGCGCGACGCCGGGGCCTTCGCCGCCTACCTCGTCGACGCCGAGACCGGCGAACTACGCGAACGGCTCTCCAACGGCCAGCGCGAACACGACCTAGAGATCGCCCGCATCAATATCGCCGGTGAACTCTTCGACCTCGAGGCCGGCGGCCTCCTCCACGGTGAAGACCCGATCGAGACCTCCGAGCGGATCGTGACGCGCTATCACGAGCTGTGGGCCGAACTGACCGATGTCGAGGAGTTCGACACCGCCGAGCGCTGGCGGGTCGAAGACCGCATCCGACGGTTGAACGACATCGGCTTCGACGTCGACGAGTTGGCCATCGTCACCGACTTCAACGGCACGACGATCTCCATCCAGCCCAAGGTCGTCGACGCTGGCCATCATTCGCGGCGCCTGCTGCGCCTGACCGGGCTCGATGTCGAAGAGGGCCAGGCCCGACGGCTGCTCAACGACCTCGATTCCTATCGCGCCGCCACCGAACGCCAACTCGATGACGAGGAACTCGTCGCGCACGACTGGCTCAGTCTCATCTACGAGCCGATCACCCGCTCCGTGCCTCCGGCGATGCGCGGCAAGCTGGAGCCGGCCGAACTCTTTCACGAGATCCTCGAGCACCGGTGGTATATGGCCGAACTAGCCGGACACGACATCCGGATCGAAGACGCCACTGTCGATTATGTCGCGCACGTGCTCCCGAACAAGCCCGAGGAGAAATCCATCCTCGGGGTGGACACCACGGAGCTGCCCGTCCTCGGCACGGTCTGAAGGACGCCGGCATACGGGCTCGCGAACAGGGAGCAAACGCGACGAGGGGCCGCGGGCGAAACTCGCCCACGGCCCCTCGGCCCCGAAAACCGTCCTCAGGCGGACGCGTCGTTCGGGGTCAGCTTCTTGGCGCCGGTCATGATCGCGACGCCTTCGCCCATGTCGTGCGACTGCGGAGTGATGACACCTGCGCACCCACCCAGACGCTGGATGTGGATGCGGTCGGCCGCCTCCCAGACGTGCGGCATGTTGTGGCTGATCAAGATCACCGCCAGACCGTTGTCGCGCAACTGCTTGATCATTTTCAGAACCATCCCGGATTCCTTGACACCGAGAGCGGCAGTCGGCTCGTCGAGCACGACGACCTTGCTCCCGAATGCCGCGGCCCGGGCGACGGCGACGACCTGACGCTGACCACCGGAGAGCGTCTCGACCGCCTGACCCATGTTCTGGATCGTCTGGATGCCGAGATTCTGAACGGCTTCGCCGGCGCGCTTCTTCATTCCGCCCTTGTCAAGCATGCGCAGCACTGAGCCGAGTGGCCCTGCGCGGCGCTCCTCACGGGCGAGGAAGAGGTTGCTGGCGATGTCGAGCGCTGGGATGACGGCCAGCTGCTGGTAGACCGTCTCGATCCCGGCCTCGCGGGCGTCCTGCGGGCGCTTGAAGGTGACGGGCTGGCCGTTCATCGTGATCTCGCCCGAGTCGGGGGTATAAGCCCCGGTCAGACATTTGATCAGGGTGGACTTCCCGGCACCGTTGTCGCCGATGACCGCAAGCACCTCGCCCGAGTAGAGGTCGAGGTTGACGCCGTCGAGACCGACAACGCGACCGAAGGTGATGACCAGATTCCGACCCGAGAGAATCGGCTCCTGGGCGTAGATGTGCTCCTTGCCCAGCGGAATCCCGTCGACCGACACCGGCAACTTCGTCGAGGCGCTCATGCCTTTACCTTCCGGATCCACTGGTCAATGGCGACGGCGATGATGACCAGGACACCGGTGGCCAAGATGCGCCACTGCTGGTCGACGCCCATCTGGGAGAGACCGCGCGCGAAGACCTGGACGATCAACGCACCGATCAAGGTGCCGACGAGCCGGCCACGGCCACCGAAGAGGCTGGTGCCACCGATCACGACGGCCGTGATGCTCTGCAGGTTGGCGTCGGTCACCGCGTTCGGTGTGGCCGCACCGGCCCGGCCGATGAGCACCCAGGCGGCGATGCCGTAGATCAGCCCAGCGATCGCATAGACCTGGAGCAACACCCGGCGGGAGGGCACACCGGCGAGGCGAGCCGACTCGGGGTCGTCACCCACGGCATACACATAGCGGCCCCACGCCGTCTGGGAGAGGACGAAGCCCATCACCAGATACATCACGATGACGAGGACGACGCCCCAGGTGAGGCGGAAGCCACCGACCGAGAATCCCTTGCCGAGGACGTTGAGGATGTCCGGCAGGTGCGAGCTCTGGATGCTCGAGCCGCCCGAGTAGAGCAGGGCGATCGCCGTGAAGATCGACAAGGTGCCCAGGGTGACGATGAAGGGCGGCAAGTTGAGCCGCGTGACCAGCAAACCGTTGAGCAGGCCTGCTCCGGTGGCCAGGCCGACACCGATCAGGAGGGCGAGGATGCCGGGCATCCCGCCGTCCTTGGCCAGCGAGGCCATGACCATCATCGAGAGAACCATGATCGCGCCCACGGACAGGTCGATGCCCGCGGTGAGGATGACCAAGGTCTGACCGATGGCCAGAGCGGCCACGATGGCGGTCTGCTGCACCGTGATCCCGAGCGCATTGGCCGAGGCGAACTGCGGCTTGGCGACGGTGAAGACGATGAATGACAGGACCAGGATGACCAGCGGGCTCAGGTACGGATAGCCGTGCAGGAGGTGCTGGATGCGCTGGAGCGGGCTGTGCTGCCGCCGAGCGAACTCGGCGGCAGCAGTGCCTGGGCTGGTCTCAGCCATCGTCAGTTGCCCCAGCAGATTTTGGCACCTTCAGCCGAGGTGATGCTCTCGAGGCCGTCGACCGGCTTGTCGGTCACGAGGGCGACACCGGTGTTGAAGAAGTCCAGGCCATCGCTGGTCTTGGGCTTCTCACCACCGCGGGCGATGGTGGCGATGGCCTCCATGCCCATGGTCGCCATCTTCAGCGGGTACTGCTGGGCGGTAGCGCCGATGACACCGTCGGTCACGGACTTCACGCCGGCGCAACCACCGTCGACCGAGACGATGATCGCCTTCTTGCCGGCGGCCTGGAGCGCCGCATTCGCGCCGACCGCAGCCGGCTCGTTGATGGTGTAGACGACATTGATGCCGTCATTCTTGGACAGGCAGTTCTCCATCGCCGTCCGGCCGCCGTCCTCGGCGCCATTGCTCGGCTCGTTGCAGATGATCTCGTAGTCGCCGCCCTTGCCGCCGGTGTATTTGCCGGTGGCGTCCTCGTCGCCGTTCTTCTTGCCGTCCTTGACGTCGATGCCCATGCCCTCGAGGAAGCCCTGGTCACGGTTGTAGTCGACGGAGACGATCTTGTCGTTGAAGAGGTCGAGCAGCGCGATGGTGGCCTTCTGGCCGTCGAGCTGAGCCGACGCCCACTTGCCGATGAGCTGGCCGGCGAGGCGGTTGTCGGTCGCGAAGGTGATGTCGACGGTGTCGGCCGGGTCCGGCGGGGTGTCGAGGGCGATGACATAGAGACCGGCATCGCGTGCCGACTTGATGGCGGCGTTGACTCCGTCGCTCATCGGGGTGATCAAGATGCCCTTGTCGCCGCGTGCCACGGCGTCCTCGATCGCGGTGATCTGGCCCGCGTCGTCGCCTTCCTGCTTGCCGGAGGCGACGGTCAAGGAGACGTTGTTCTTCTCGGCGTCGGCCTTGGCGCCGTTCTGCATCGCGACGAAGAAGGGGTTGGTCGAGTCCTTGGTGATCAGCGTGACGCCGACCTTCTCACCCGATGCGGCGCTGGCCGTCGAACCGCCGGAGGAGGCGGAACCGCCAGCCGAGGCCGACGTGGTGGAGTCACCGCTGCTGCCTCCGCAGGCGGCCATCGTCAGCGCGAGCCCGGCCACACCGGTGGCGGCGACGAGTCGGCGAGCGGCCGAGGATGTACGAACGATCTTCATTGAGTTGTACCTCTCTGGTCAGGCGCCGAAGCGCACACCGTGGGCCCCACTGCCCACGTGACAACGTTGTCAGAACGTTTTCTACTAGAGCCTTGCTTCGTGCGTCAACTCTCGGGTATGAATCGTTACATGGCTTCGACATCGTTGTCAGTCGGGCATCCCCCGCCGAACTTGCCGCGCGCCGGCGCCCCCGACGGTGGGCGTTCGCGGGCGACGATGCGCGATGTCGCGGCGCTCGCCGGGGTGAGCGTGAAGACGGTGTCGCGCGTCGTGAACGAGGAGTCGGGCGTCAAGGCCGATGTGCGAGCCCGGGTGCTCGCGGCCGCCACCCGACTGGACTATCGACACAATCTCGCAGCTAGCAACCTGCGGCGCAGCCGAGCGCGGACCGGGGTGATCGGGGTCCTCGTGCAGGACCTGGGCAATAGTTTCTCGGCCTCGCTGGTCCGCGCCCTCGAAGACGCCTGGCGCGATCGTGGCCTGATGGTGCTGGCGGCCAGCCTGGACGAGGCCGCCGAACGCGAGCAACAGATTGTCGAGAATCTCATCACCCGCCGCGTGGACGGGCTGGTCATCGTGCCGGCCAGCCCCCGCCATGACTACCTCGCGCCTGAGATCCGGGCGGGCCTGCCCGTGGTCTTCGCCGACCGGCTGCCCCGCGGCATCGACACCGATTCGGTCACCACGGACAACCGCCGGGGGGCCTTCCTCGCGATCAACCACCTCGTGCACGTTGGACACCGGAGAATCGCCGTGCTCACCGACGCGCCGTCGATCGCGACCGCCGAGGAGCGCATCAGCGGGGTCCAGGATGCCCTCGCCGCGCATGGTCGGGAGGGGACCCTCGATCTATTGCACACCGGCATACGGTCCGAAGCGGACGCCGAGGCTGCGGTCCGCGCCCTGATGGCCGAGCCATCTCCACCCACGGCGATCTTCGCCGCCCGGAATGTCCTCGCGCAGGGCTCGGTGCGGGCACTGGCGGCGATGGGCTTGCGTCACTCAGTGGCCCTCGTGGGCTTCGACGACTTCCCGCTGGCGCAACTGCTGGATCCGCCGCTGACCGTCGTCCGACAGGACGTGGCGCGGCTGGGGCGACTGGTCGGGACCCGGTTGCTGGAGCGGCTGGACGGCGACACCTCGGCCCCAATCCATGAGGTCATCAACCCCACCCTGATCGCCCGCGGGTCCGGCGAGATCCCGCCCAGCTGACCTCGGCGCCGGGAGCCGCTGGCGGCTGCGCCTTAGGCGGGGCCGAGGAAGCTGACGCCCGGAAGATTGCGCACGACCGCGAAGACCGTCATCACGGCGACCAGTCCGAGAGCGAGCCGGGGATCGGCCAGCAGCGGCCGCAGGCGTGGCCCCCGGCCGGCCACCCGGGCGGCGATGAGCAATGCGCTGATCCCCAGGAGGGTCATAACCAGCGGGTTGTGTCCCCAGGCGGCCGCCAGGTCCCCGTGCAGCAGGGCGTCGGTCATCCGTAGCCCGCCGCACAGGGGGCACGCATACCCGGTCAGGGCACGGAACGGACAGACGATCATCGATGGCGGACCTCACCTCGGAGCGCCCCGCGACGCCGCGTCGCGGGGCGTCCGAATCAACGAGCGGGAACGACGACGGTCTTGGCGGCCTGGTCGTGGTAGCCGCGCAGGCGGCCGGTCGGGTCGGCCCAGAAGGGCGAGAGGTAGACGACGAGCGAGAGGATCGAGCAGATGAAACTCGCCACCGTCGGCAGGCCCCAGCGGATCAGCGACGGCCCCCAGCCGGGGAGCGCGCCGCTGTCGACCTGCACGACCTTGATGCCCATCAACTGCTTGCCGAGCGTGGCGCCACGCAGGGCGATCAGGACGACCTCGTAAGCCAGGCTCAGCACCGCAAAGAGCGCCAACATGCTCAGCCACGCGCCGAACGCGAAGCTGCTCGCCGTGTCGCTACCGCTG
The DNA here is from genome assembly GCF_035343835.1 of Nostocoides sp. Taxonomy (NCBI): domain Bacteria; kingdom Bacillati; phylum Actinomycetota; class Actinomycetes; order Micrococcales; family Intrasporangiaceae; genus Nostocoides; species Nostocoides sp. The sequence continues at coordinate 15,147 of NZ_DAOQZV010000060.1, forward strand.
AACATCGATGCGCCACCAAGCCCGACGGCGCCGAGGATGCTGAAGACGATGCCGAGCAGCACGGCGTCGATGATCCGCGCCAGCAGGCGGGTGACCATGGTCGGCGGCGTGCCGCCACCGGGAAGGGCGACGGCGCCCGGCGCGCCGTAGGCGCTCCCC
>NZ_DAOQZV010000061.1:0-15085 GCF_035343835.1 Nostocoides sp.
GCGTTCTCGGTCAGCCCCGCGGCGGCCCCGGCTCCCCGCAGGCTGGCGCCTTCGTCGAGCACGGCCGCCGCTAACGCGTCGTCGATGAGCCGGGCCAGCAGGTCGGCCGCCGCGCGCAAGTGCGGCAGGGCAACCACCGGGGTCATCGCTCCGGCCACGTCGAGTGCGGCCTTGATGGCCTCGATGCCGGGCTTCTGGTCTTCGATCATGGCCCCATTGTCCCGCAGATTATGCGGGACCGCAGTATTTGCGGGGCCGCAGGTCTGCAAGGATGCGTCATGCTCCGCCCCTATCCCGGAATGGCCCCCTGGCTGACCACCGTCGTCACGCTCGTCGATGCGGCGGGTCGTAAGCCGATCCAGGATCTCGATCTCGACGGCATCGCGGCCAATCGTGCCGCGGTCCATCCGCGCGGCCGGCTCGCGCAGCGTGTGCTGGGCGCCATCGACCCGAGCGTCACCATCACCACCGCGGTTGCCGACGGGCGAGGCGGGACGCGAATCCCGTTGCGGCTGTATCGATCCGGACGCAGCGGACCCGGCGCGCCGGTCATCTTCTTCTACCACGGGGGCGGCTGGGTGCAGGGCAATGTCCTCAACTACGACCCACTCTGTGCCGACCTCGCGGCCGGCGTCGGCGCCTTCGTGGTGTCGGTCGACTACCGCCTCGCTCCTGAGCACAAGGCGCCCGCCGCGGCGGACGACTGCATCGACGCTACGAGGTGGCTGCTGGCGCGCGCCGAGCAGTACGCCGTGGACGCGAGCCGGGTTGCGGTGTCGGGCGATTCGGCGGGTGGGAATCTTGCCGCCGTCGTGACGCAGGCCTTCCGCGATGCGGGGGCGGACGGCATACGGGCTCAAGCGTTGATCTATCCGGCAGTGGACTGCACGCTCGCCTCGCCGTCGATCGACGAGCACGCGTCGGCGCCCATCCTGACCCGCGCCGGCATCCACGCCTTCCTCGGGCACTATCTGGACGGGAGCGGCGTCGACCCGCGCGATCCCATCGTCTCGCCGCTCTTCGGCGACCTGCACAACCTGCCGCCGGCGCTGATCCAGACCGCGGACCTGGACCCGATCCGTGACGACGGCCTGCGGTATGCCGCGGCTCTCGCCAGCGCGGGCATACCGGTTCGGGTCACGAACTTTCAGGGTGCGCCGCACGGCTTTGCCTCGCTAGCGGGCGCGTATCGGGGCGGCGAAGCCCATCGGCGGGAGTTGGTGGGCTTCCTCACAGCCGCACTCTCGGCGGCGAGGGCAGGCGTGGGCGGCTAGGCTGGCGCCAGTCCGTCCGCAGCGCCGTAGGGAATGTATGCGCGACATCGTGGTCTTCTCCGGGTCGAGTCACCGGGCCCTGTCCCAACGCATCTGCTCGGCGCTCGGGGTGCCCTTGTCGCCGAGCGTGACCTCGCGCTTCAGCAATGACTGCCTGCAGGCGCAACTCGGGGCGAACTGCCGGCAGCGGGATGTCTACATCATCCAGCCGATCGTGCCGCCGACCCAGGAGTCCTTGATGGAGCTCCTGCTGATGATCGACGCGGCCAAGGGGGCGTCGGCAGCGCAGATCACCGCGGTCCTACCGCACTATGCGTATGCCCGATCGGACAAGAAGGACGCCTCCCGAATCTCCATGGGCGGTCGCCTGGTCGCGGACCTGATCACGACCGCGGGCGCGCACCGGGTGCTGACCATGGCGCTGCACGCGCCGCAGGTGCACGGCTTCTTCTCGGTGCCGGTGGATCACCTGACGGCGATCGGGGTGCTGGCCGACCATTTCCGGGGCGGGAATCTCGAGAATTGTGTCGTCGTATCCCCCGACCTCGGCAATGCCAAGACGGCGACCCAGTTTGCGCGCCTCCTGGGCCTGCCGGTCGCGGCGGGGTCGAAGATGCGCAAGGCCGACGACAAGGTGGTCATCGACATGATCGTCGGTGACGTCGCGGGCAAACGCGCGATCGTGCTCGATGATGAGATCGCCACGGGTGGGTCGATCATCGAGTTGCTCGAACGGCTGAAGGACTTCGGCTGCACCGAGGCGGCGATCGCCTGCACGCATGGGTTGTTCACCGGGCGGGCCGTGGAGCGGCTCTCGACGCACCCGATGATCAGCGAGGTCGTGACCACCGACACCGTGCCCATGCCGGATGTGGAATGGCCCGGGTTGAAGGTGCGCTCGGTGTCGGGGCTCTTTGCCGAAGCGATCGGACGGATCCACATGGGCGAGTCGATCTCCTCCCTCTTCGACGGCGTCGACCCCACCCACGCCCCACCCCAGCCCACGCTCTTCACCTGAGAGCGCACCGACTGGGGCCGCATTTTCGTGTGGTCGGGGTGGAGCCGGCCAGGCAACCGGATCAGTGGCGACGCGTGCGCGCTGGTGTCTGGATTCCCGCGGGGATTTGGGCCGCCCTGACACCTGAGCAGCAGCACGCGGCCGCAGTCCATTCGGCAGCCTTGACCATGACCTCCGGGAGACCGCTGATTTTTGCCGGTCCGAGCGCAGCGAGGACGTGACCACCGAACTCGGGCCTGACTTTCGTTGGCGGGCCTTGGTATAACCCGGCCCCCCAAGGAAAGGCGGCCCGAGTCGTGCTGATGGCGCCGGGAGCCGCGCCGGGCGCGGGGGCGGGGGCGGGGGCCACACGGCATACGGTTGGCGTATGGCGGCGCGCAAGGGTGAGTTCGGGGAGCCGGTCGTACTCGACGTGGACGGCTACGACGTCAAGCTCTCCAGCCCCGATCGTGTCTACTTCGCCGAGCGCGGCGAGACCAAGCTCGACCTCGCGCGCTACTACGAGTCCGTCGCGCCCGGCATCGTCAACGCCCTGCGCGAGCGGCCGTGTATGTTGCACCGCTTCCCCGACGGCGTCGACGGGCCCAAGGTCCACCAGAAGCGCCTGCCCCGCGGCGCGCCGCCCTGGGTCGAGACGGTGCGGTTGCACTTCCCGCGTTACGGGCTGCACGCCGACGAGTTATGCGTGACCAAGGCCGCGGATGTGATCTGGGCGGTCCAGATGTCGACGGTCGAGTTCCACCCGTGGAACAGCCGGCGGGCCGACACCGAGAAGCCGGACGAGTGGCGCATCGACCTCGACCCGATGCCCGACGCTCCCTTCGCGCGCGTCCGCCGCGCCGCCGAAGTCAGCCACGAGGTCCTCGACGAGCTCGGCGCTGTCGGCTATCCCAAGACCTCCGGTGGCCGTGGCCTGCACATCTACGTCCGCGTCGTGCCCGAGCACGGGTTTGGCGACGTGCGCCGCGCGGCTCTCGCCTTCGCGCGCGAGGTCGAGCGCAGGCTCCCGGACGAAGTGACGACGACCTGGTGGCGCAAGGACCGCGACCCGGCGGCCGTCTTTGTCGACTACAACCAGAACGCGCGCGACCATACGATTGCCGCCGCCTACTCCGTGCGCGGCAACCCGCGCGGCACCGTCTCGGCCCCTCTGACCTGGGGCGAGATCGCTACCGCCGAGCCCGACGACTTCACGATCGCGACCATGCCCGCGCGCTTCGCCGAACTGGGCGACCTGCACGCCGCCATCGACACCACGCCCTACGACGTTGCACCGTTGCTGGATTGGGCCGAGCGCGACGAGCATGCGGGCGCGCAGTCGCCACCCGAGGACGACGACTAACTCGGGTAATCCAGCCGAGAGGGCGCGGGGCGCCAGCCGGTATGCCGTGCACACCCCCCAGCCCCTCGTCCGTCATCGCTCGGCGATGACGACCCCGAACCTCATCGAAAATCCCGGTGGCGAGTCCTCGGCGGGCAGCGCTGACGGGAATCCGGTCGCCGCACCGAAGTGGACCAAGGGACCTCAGAGTGGTTTCACCCCCGTCGAATATGGTGTGGGCCTGTTCCCGACGTCGACAACCCCGGGCCCGCCATCTCGAGGGAAAACTTCTTCGCCGGGGGTCCTTTAGGCACGCGGCCGGTCGTCACGGCCAGCCAGACGATTTCCTTGGCTGCCTACGCGACGGCCATCAGCAAGGGCTCGGTCAAGTACACCCTGTCCGGGTGGTTCGGCGGTTTCAGCGATCAGGATGACAACGCCGAGCTCAGTGTCACCTTCAAGAGCGCCACTGGCGCGAGCGTCGGAATGTCCGGATCGATCGGCGGCTTCAAGGCGGCCGATCGCGGCAACACGACAAAGTTTCTCCCCGCCACCAAGGCGGGTGCGGTGCCCAAGACCGCTCGGACTGCCCTGGTCACGATCACCATGCAATGGACTCAAGGCTTCTACGTCGACCGTTACAGCGACAATCTGATCCTGGTGCTGTCCGGCACCTGATGGTGCGGGCGTTCGGGGGCCGAGAGCGCGACCTCGGTCACCAGCGCCAGTCCAGCGGCCGCGCGTTCGTGAAGAGCAGGCGGCGCGAGGTGCCAGCGGCATTGGTCACCCAAGCGTCCGAGAATGCCTTCGCGTAGGCGACCCAGCGCCCGTCCGGCGACCACACGGGCGTGTCGGCAGAGTTCGGGAAGTCGCCGGGGCCAGCCCACGGGGTGATCCGCACCGGGCTGGCCCCTGTTGGGCTGGTACGAATGACCGACGTCGCCCCCTCGACGTCGCGGGCGTCCACCCACACCAGCCGGCGACCGTCGGCCGACCAGTCCGGGTTGGCCAGGCGGCCGGCCACGCGGGAGACGACCGCGCCGGTGCTCGCGTTGACGAGGAGGGGTAGCACCTTCGACGGAGCATCGGCATACCGGCAAGCATGTTGCAGCGCCAGGCGATTCAGGCGAGGGTGCCAGCTCGGATTGAGATAGGCATCGCTCGCCGAACCCTTGCACGCACCCGCGCTCGGGTGTGCTGTGCCGGTCAAGATCCACGTCGCCTTACCAAAGGGCGCGGTCGACCGGACCGTGGCCACGCTGCATCCGCGGAAGTCGGCCGCGCACGAGGAGTATGCCAGCCGCTTCCCATCCGGCGACCACGTCGGGTCCTCGTCGTATGCCGGCCCGCTCGTGATCCGTTGCTTGGCCCCGCCCGCGGCGGTCATCACCCAGATGTCCGGGTCGCCCGAGGTGTAGCTGGAGTAGGCGATGCGCATCCGGTCCGGAGACCAAGCGGCGGTGGTGACCTTGGCGGCCAGCCGGCGCCAACCGGTCCCGTCGGCGCGCACCGACCAGAGGTCACCGTCGCGCGCGACGAGCAGGGTGCCCGGCAAACGGAAGGAGTCCCGCACCTCGGAGGGCGGTAGGCCGGCCGCGCTTCCTTCGCCTGCCACACCCACGAGCGCGGTGACCGCGAGCGCGGGGGCCACGGCTAGCGCGCAGCGACGGGACGGCATACGGATGAGCATGGCTTCTCCTGATGGCTTCGGCGGCGACTTCCCTTGAGCGCGCCAGACGCGTGACCGGCAGGTGAGGTTGCGGCGGTGGGGAAGTCGCCAAACCGGGACAGCGGGGCCGGCCCGCCCTACGGACCCGATCCCCAGCGGCCGACTCAGCAGCGCGCCGACACGCCTTGACCAGGGTCGAGCGTGCCCGCGCGCTGCTCAGAGATACTGCCCGGTGTTGCCGACCGACTCGATCGTGCGCCCCGGCTCGGTGCCGGACTTGGTCGAGACCAGGGTGCGGACATAGATGATCCGCTCGCCCTTCTTGCCCGAGATCCGCGCCCAGTCGTCCGGGTTGGTCGTATTGGGCAGGTCTTCGTTCTCCTTGAACTCATCGACGCAACTGGCCAGCAGATGCTCGACGCGAATGCCCCGCTGCCCGGTGGTGAGCAACTCCTTGATCGCGATCTTCTTGGCCCGGTCGACGACGTTCTGGATCATCGCGCCGGAGTTGAAATCCTTGAAGTAGAGGATCTCCTTGTCGCCCCCGGCATAGGTGACCTCGAGGAAGCGATTCTCCTCCTGCTCGGAGTACATCCGCGCCACCGTGGCCTCGATCATCGCCTCGACCGTCTCCTCCGGGGAGCCGCCGTGCTCGGCTAGGTCGTCGGCGTGCAGCGGCAGATCGGCCGTCAAGTATTTGCGGAAAATGTCGCGGGAGGCCTCGGCATCGGGGCGTTCGATCTTGATCTTCACATCGAGCCGTCCCGGTCGCAGGATCGCCGGGTCGATCATGTCCTCGCGGTTGGTGGCACCGATGACGATGACGTGCTCCAAGCCCTCGACGCCGTCGATCTCGGCCAACAATTGCGGCACGATCGTCGTCTCCACGTCGCTGGAGACACCCGACCCGCGGGTGCGGAAAAGCGAGTCCATCTCATCGAAGAAGACCACGACAGGCGTGCCCTCATTCGACTTCTCGCGGGCGCGGTGGAAGATCAGCCGGATATGCCGCTCGGTCTCGCCGACATACTTGTTGAGCAGCTCCGGGCCCTTGATGTTGAGGAAGTAGGACTTCGCCAGCGGCTTGCCCTCCTTCTCGGCCACCTTGCGCGCCAGCGATGCCGCGACGGCCTTGGCGATCATCGTCTTGCCGCATCCCGGCGGGCCGTAGAGGAGCACCCCCTTGGGCGCCTTGAGGTGGTGCTCGAGATAGAGCTCGGGGTGCAGGTAGGGCAGTTCCACCGAGTCACGGATCGCCTCGATCTGCCCGCGCAGCCCGCCGATGTCCTCATAGGAGATGTCGGGGACTTCCTCGAGCACCAAGTCGGCCACCTCGGCCTTCTCGATCCGCTCGAAGACGAAGCCGGAGCGCGGCTCTAGGAGCAGGGCGTCACCGACGCGAATGCTGCCCTGGGGAACGGAGTCGGCCAACCGGCATACGCGCTCCTCGTCGGCATGGGCCACGACGAGGACCCGGTCGGGTTCGATGAGCTCCTTGACCAGCACAACCTCACCCACACGTTCATACCCGCAGGTGGCCACGATATTGAGGGCCTCGTTCAGGCGCACCTCGCGGCCCTGGCGCAGCTCCGCGCGCTCGATGGTCGGGCTCACGGCGACCTGCATCTTGCGCCCGCCGGTCAGCACGTCGGCGGTCCCGTCGTCGTGGATCTCCAACACGATCCCGTATGCCGCGGGCGGTGCCGCGAGCCGGTCGACCTCGGACTTGAGGGTGACGAGTTGTTCGCGTGCGTCCTTCAGCGTGCGCACAAGACGGTCGTTCTGGGCGGACATGGTCGCCAGCTGCGATTGCAGGCGACGCATCTCGATGGACGAGTCCTCGGCCACGTCGACCTCCTTGAAAGCCAAGCCGTCGCCCCCGGAATGGGAGGCGCGGTCAGCTCGACCCTAACTCGCGATCAGGGCAGATGCCGGGAGGTTTCGCCCATCGAACGTGCGACTTTGCGCACCCGCTTGTCGCTGGGGACACGCTCGCCGATGTCCTCGGCGTCCCACTCGGCCTCGCCGTCGAGGTCGGTGACATAGCCCTTGCCGGGGCGCCGCTTGCGCAGGGGCGGGGTGACGCCGGGGGCGAGCCGGCGGCTGGTGATCAGGAAGCCGGTATGGCCGTGCATCCGGTGTTGGGGCCGGACGGCCAGGCCCTCGAGATGCCAGTCGCGGACGATGGATTCCCAGGCGTGCGGTTCGGTGAACCCGCCGTGGTCGCGCATCGCCTCGGCGACCCGGGAGAGTTGGGTGGCGGTCGCGACGTAGCAGATGAGCACCCCGCCAGGCAGCAGCGCCTCCCCGACGACGCCGAGGCACTCCCAGGGCGCGAGCATGTCGAGGACGACACGATCGACGCTCGCCGGCCCAACGACTGACGGCAGCGACTCGACGAGATCGCCGACGGTGACCGTCCACGCCGGGTGGTCGGCGCCGAAGAAGGCGCGGGCGTTGGCCTGGGCGATGGTCGCGAAATCGGCCCGGCGCTCGAAGGACAGCACCCGCCCGGACTCCCCCACCGCGCGGAGCAGGGACATCGACAACGCGCCCGAGCCGACCCCGGCCTCGACGACAACCGCGCCGGGGAAGATGTCACCCATCGTGACGATCTGACCGGCGTCCTTGGGATAGACGACGGCCGCGCCACGGGGCATCGACATCACATAGTCGGCGAGCAGTGGGCGGATCGCCAGGTACTGCGTCCCCGAGGTGTTGGTGATGGTCGATCCGTCGGGGGCGCCGATCAGGTCGTTGTGGCGCAGGAACCCGCGGTGGGTGTGGAACTCCTTGCCGGCCTCGAGGGTGATGGTGTGCATCCGGCCTTTGGGGTCGGTCAGTTGCACGCGGTCGCCCACCTGGAAAGGCCCGCGCCGCAGGTCCGCATCGATCGCCGTCACGGGCGGCAACTGTAGTGCCCCTCCCGCGCCGGGCCCGACTCAGCACAGGATGGGTGACGTCGAGCAGGGTCTACCGTGCTGGAGGTGCCCTAACCTGTGCTAGCAGACGTTAGGGACGGGGGGCGCGAGCGGACGCGGCGGCATTGACGGCGGCCACGCTGACCACGCCGAGCACGCGGCCGTCCCAGCGGATTGCGACGAGCCCGGCCGGTTGCCGGCTGAGTGGGGCGAGGACCGGCGTGATCGGGCCGTTCGGGTCGACGTCGACGACCCAGTCCTGCGGCATCGGTCGGGTCACGCTCAGCACGGGCGTCTGCCCGATCGCGGCCCCGGGGACCGCGGCCAGCGCGTCCGCGTCGACCAGGCCGATCGGCATACCGGAGGTGTCGACGACGACGGGAGGCAGGCCGGAGGGCAGATCGGCCAAGCTCGCGCCGGCCGGCACGGGGACGACGGGCTGCAGAAGATCGACCACCCGCACGCCCGCGATAATGCCGGCGACTTTGCCCGAGCGGATCGCGTTCTGAGCCCCCTGCCACAGAAACATGCAGATCAGCAGCGACCACCCGATCGATCCGAAGGACGGCTTCTCACCCGCCAGCAACGGCCGCCCGACGAACCAAAAGAGCACGCCGAGCGTCACGACCAGCCCGGCATAACCCGCGACGACCCGCCCTCGGTGCCGGTTTCCGGTGACCTTCCAGACCAGCGCCTCGACCAGCTGCCCGCCGTCCAGCGGTAGCCCCGGCAAGAGATTGAAAAGCGCGAGCAGGAAGTTGAGCAGGGCAAAGATGCTTGCCAGCCCGTGCGGGATCCCCGGTTCCAGCAGGGCCGCGACGCCCTGGCCCAGGGCCGCGAGCACGAGATTCGAGAGCGGTCCGACAACGGCCACCACGGCGCTCGGCCCGGGCGTCGCGCGCGAAACGTCCAGTGCCGTATGCCCGCCCCACAAGTCCGCGACCACCCGGTGCACCGGATACCCGAACGACCGCGCCCCCAGTGCATGCGCGCCCTCGTGCACGAACACGGCGACCAGCAACATCAGGGCGTATGCCGCGGCGATCAGATAGGCGCGAAAGCCCAGGTCCGGGTTGGCCTCCTGCAACTGCGGACCCAGCAGCACCAGGATGATCACCGCCAGGATCCCCCAGCTCCGGCCGATGTAGACCGGCACCGAGCCGATGGTGGCCACCTTCAATCCCGGTGATCGCTCGCTCTCGGGTTGACTGCTCACGCCCAGAACCTACCCGCCGGGGCGGCGATAAGTTCGTTGGTCGGTTGGCGGGTGGGGGATACTTCGGGCGTGTCCCTCCGCCCTGATGCCACCGCCGATCTGGCTGCCCTCCTGCGCGAGCGCCTACTCATCCTCGACGGCGCGATGGGCACGATGATCCAGCGGCACCGGCCCAGCGAGGCCGACTATCGGGGTGAGCGCTTCGCCGACTGGCCGAGCGATCTGATCGGCAACAACGACCTGCTCTCGCTCACTCAGCCACAGATGATCGCCGATATCCACCGCGCCTATCTCGCCGCAGGCGCAAACCTCATCAGCACCAATACCTTTAACGCGCAACAGATTTCCCTCGCCGATTACGGTATGCAGCAACTCGCCCGCGAGTTCAACGTCGCCTCCGCGCAGCTCGCGCGGGCAGCCGTGGACGAGGCGCTCACAGCCGATCCGAGCATCCCGAGGTATGTCGTCGGATCCCTGGGCCCGACCAACAAGACGGCCTCCATCTCCCCCGATGTCAGCGACCCGGGCGCGCGCAATGTCAGCTATGACGAGCTCGTCGCGGCCTATCGGGAGCAGGCGCAGGGCCTGATCGACGGCGGTGCCGACATCCTGGCCGTCGAGACGATCTTCGACACCCTCAACGCCAAGGCCGCGATCTTCGCGCTCGAGTCGCTCTTTGAGGACGAGGGCCGGCGCTGGCCGGTCATCGTCTCCGGGACGATCACCGACGCCTCCGGCCGCACCCTCTCCGGGCAGGTCGCCGAGGCCTTCTGGCACTCGATCCGGCACGCCCGGCCGATCGCGGTCGGCTTCAACTGCGCCCTCGGGGCCGCGCAGATGCGACCGCACATCGCGGAGTTGGCGCGCGTCGCCGACACCTTCATCTCGTGCTATCCCAATGCGGGGCTGCCCAATGCGTTCGGCGAATACGACGAGACGGCCGCCGAAACCTCTTCTGCCGTGGCAGAGTTCGCCAGCAGCGGCCTGGTCAACCTGGTCGGCGGCTGCTGCGGGACGACGCCCGAGCACATCGCCGCGATCGCCGCGGCGGTCTCGGGGATTCAGCCACGCGGCATACCGGAAATCGCGCCGGCGATGCGTCTGTCAGGGCTGGAGCCGCTGACGATCACCGAGGACAGCCTCTTCGTCAACGTCGGTGAGCGGACGAATATCACCGGGTCGGCGCGCTTCCGCAAGCTGATCCAGGCCGGCGACTATGCCGCCGCGCTCTCGGTGGCGCGCCAGCAGGTCGAGGCGGGCGCCCAGATCATCGACGTCAATATGGACGAGGGCATGATCGACGGGGTCGCGGCGATGGACCGTTTCCTGAAACTGATCGCCTCCGAGCCGGACATCTCGGTCGTGCCGGTGATGATCGACTCATCCAAGTGGGAGGTCATCGAAGCCGGCCTAAAGTGCGTGCAGGGCAAGCCGATCGTCAACTCGATCTCGATGAAGGAGGGCGAGGCCGCCTTCATCGAGCAGGCGCGGCTGTGCCGCAAGTATGGCGCGGCCATCGTCGTGATGGCTTTCGACGAGGACGGGCAAGCCGACAACTTCCAGCGGCGCACAGAGATCACCCGCCGGGCCTACGACCTGCTCACCAAGGAGGTCGGCTTCCCGGCCGAGGACATCGTCATCGATCCCAACATTTTCGCCGTGGCCACCGGGATCGAGGAGCATGCGACCTACGGCATCGACTACATCGAGGCGACCCGGTGGATCAAGGAGAATCTGCCGCACGCCCTGATCTCGGGCGGCGTCTCCAATGTCTCCTTCTCCTTCCGTGGCAACAACCCCGTGCGCGAGGCCATTCACGCGGTCTTCCTCTACCACGCGATCGCGGCGGGCATGGACATGGGCATCGTCAACGCCGGCGCGCTCGTCGTCTACGACCAGATCGATAACGAGCTGCGCGAGCGGATCGAGGACGTCGTCCTCAACCGGCGCGCGGATGCGACCGACCGACTGCTGGAGATCGCCGAGCGCTTCAATGTCGCTGCCGCGCAGGAGGACTCCTCTGCTCCTGAGTGGCGCACCCTGCCGATGCGCGAACGCATCACGCACGCGCTCGTCAAGGGCATCGACGACTTCATCGAGGACGACACCGAGGAGATGCGGGCCGCCCTGTCCGCCGGAGGCGGCCGCCCGCTGGAGGTTATCGAGGGTCCGCTGATGGACGGGATGGGCGTCGTCGGCGATCTTTTCGGCGCCGGAAAGATGTTCCTCCCGCAGGTGGTCAAGTCGGCCCGCGTGATGAAGAAGGCGGTCGCCTATCTCATTCCCTTCATCGAGGCCGAGAAGCAGCCGGGCGAGGCCAGCCGCGCCAAGGGCACCTTGGTCACCGCGACCGTCAAGGGCGATGTCCATGACATCGGCAAGAACATCGTCGGCGTTGTGCTCCAGTGCAACAACTACGACGTCATCGACCTCGGCGTGATGGTCCCCGCGCAGAAGATCCTGGACACCGCCCGCGAGATCGGGGCGGATGCCATCGGCCTGTCCGGCCTGATCACGCCCTCGCTCGACGAGATGGTCAATGTCGCGGCGGAGATGGAGCGGCAGGGCTTCGACATCCCGCTGCTCATCGGCGGGGCCACCACGTCCAAGGCACACACGGCCGTCAAGATCGACCAGCGCTATCACGGTCCAGTCGTCTGGGTGAAGGACGCCTCAAGGTCGGTTCCCGTTGTCTCGCAGCTGCTTTCGGACGAGAATCGGCCGGCCCTGCTGGAGACGCTCGCGGGCGAGTATGACGCCATCCGCGTCCGCCACGCGGCCAAGTCCAATGACCGCCCCCTCCTGACGTATGCCGATGCCCGGGCCGCCGCGCCCGCGATCGAGTTCACGTCGCAGACCGTGACCCAGCCGAAGCAGCCGGGCATTCACCGCTTCATCGACTACGACCTCGCGGACCTGCGCGAATACATCGACTGGACGCCCTTCTTCGCGGCCTGGGAGCTGCGTGGGCGGTTCCCGGACATCCTCAACAACCCGGTCACGGCGGAGGCGGCGCGTAAGCTCTACGACGACGCGCAGCAGATGCTCGACCGGATCGTGGCGGAAAAGTGGTTGCGCGCCAAGGGCATTGCCGGCATCTTCCCGGCGGCGCGCGTCGGTGACGACACGGTCGTCTACACCGACGAGTCCCGCAGCGAGGTTCGGCTGGTGCTCCATCACCTGCGTCAGCAGGGACAGCATCGCCAGGGAATTCCTAACCGGTCGCTCGCCGACTTCATCGCGCCCGAGGAGTTCGGCGAGCCGGACCACGTCGGAGCCTTTGCGGTAACCGCTGGCCTCGGGACGACCGAGCGGGTTCTTGCGTTCAGGGCCGAGCACGACGACTACAACGCCATCCTGCTGGAGTCCCTTGCCGACCGCCTGGCCGAGGCGTTCGCCGAGCGGCTGCACCAGCGGGTGCGCACCGAACTCTGGGGCTATGCCACAGACGAGACGCTCGACAACGACGCCCTGATCGCCGAGAGCTACCGCGGCATCCGCCCGGCCCCCGGCTATCCGGCCTGCCCGGATCACACCGAGAAGCAAGCGATCTGGGACTTGCTCGACGTCCAGGCGGAGACCGGCATCGAGTTGACCGAGTCGATGGCGATGTGGCCCGGCGCGGCCGTCAGCGGGCTCTATTTCGCCCACCCGAGCGCGCAGTATTTCGTCGTCGGCCGGCTCGCGCGCGACCAAGTCGAGGCCTATGCCGAACGCAAGGGCTGGGACCTGCGGACCGCCGAGCGCTGGCTCGGCGCCAACCTCGGCTACCACCCCGAGGACTAACCAGTTCCACGCTTCGTCGAGTGGTCGGTCCCGGCCACTCGAGTGGTCGGTACCGGCCACTCGACGGGGCTGAACCGGCCACTCGACGGGGCTGAACCGGCCACTCGACGTTAGGGGAAGAGGGGGGTGAGGTCGCGCGCGCCCAGGCCGGCCAAGGACGGCAGGCGGACGGCGCCGGGGATGTTGGGGACCTTGACGACATTGGGCACCGCGATGGTCGGCACGCCGGCGGCGACGGCCGAGCGCACGCCGGTCGCGGAGTCTTCGATCGCGACGCACCGCTCGGGCGGGACGTCCAAGGCGGCGGTGGCCGCAAGATACGGCTCGGGGTGCGGCTTTCCGTGGGTGACCCGATCACCGGTCACGACGACGGCAAAGGACCCTTCGGGCAGGGAGTCGGTCACGGCGCGCGCCAGCGACGCCCACGACATCGTCACCAGGGCGCAGGGGACGCCATGCGCGCGCAGATCGTCGAGCAACTCCCGGGCACCCGGCCGCCACGGGACGCATTCGGTCACCCGGGCGACCACCCGCTCGAGCAGAGCCTCGACGAGTTCATCCCGCGACATCGACACCGGGGAGTTGGCCAGGATGAACTCCGCCGACACCAGCAGCGGGTTGCCGACGATCTGGTGGGCGAGTTCGTCGCTCCATTGCCCGCCGTATTCGGCGACGATCGCGTACTCAGCGGCGATCCAGTAGGGCTCGGTGTCGACGAGGGTCCCGTCCATGTCCCAGAGCACGGCCGCGGGCAGCGGAGGTGTCGATCGGTCGGTCACGTGTGGAGTCCCTGTCGATGTGGTGGCGAATGCCCATGCTATTTCGGGTCGGCGCGATAGCCTGCCTATGCCCAGAAGTGGAGATGACCTCAAGGTCGGCAAGGAGAAGCGAGTGATCGAGCTCGACGACCTCCCGGAGTTGCGGGACACGGTGATGATCCTTGCCTTCGAGGGCTGGAACGACGCCGGTGAGGCCGCTACGGACGCGATCGAGCACCTCTCGGGGCTCTGGGACGCGCACCCCGTTGCGGCCCTCGACCCCGAGGACTACTACGACTTCCAGGTCAACCGTCCGCGGGCCGTCATCGACAATGGGCGCCGCCGCATCCAGTGGCGCACCACCCGCATCCTGCACGCGCGCCGCCCCGGCCTCGATCGCAGCGTGATCCTCGTCAGCGGGATCGAGCCCAGCTTCAAGTGGCGGGGCTTCACCGTGGAGTTGATGGAGTTCGCGCAGAGCGCCGGCGTGACAACCTTCATCACCCTTGGGGCGCTGATGGCCGATGTCGCCCACTCGCGCCCGATCCCGGTCACGGCAACGTCGGAGGACGACGCCACGATCCACCGTTTCGACCTCGAACCGAGCACGTATGAGGGCCCCACCGGCATCGTCGGTGTGCTCGCCGATGCGGCCACCCAGTCCGGGATCACGTCCATCTCCTGCTGGGCCGCGGTGCCGCACTACGCCGGTCACCCGCCGTCGCCCAAGGCGACCCTCGCCCTGCTGGACACCTTGAGCAAGCTGATCGATCGGCCGATCGACGCCGAGGACCTGACGGAGCAGGCCCAGGCCTGGGAGAAGGGCGTCAACGCTCTCGCCGAGTCGGATGACGAGGTCGCCGAATACGTCGAAGCTCTGGAGAAGGCCCAGGACACCGCCGAGTTGCCCGAGGCCAGCGGCGACGCCATTGCCCGCGAGTTCGAGCGCTACCTTCGCGGCCAGGGCGGCACCGAAGGCTGAGCGAACGCGGTCAGGCAGCCGGCGGGCGGGGCGGCCGGGCGCACGGATCGCTAGAGTCGCACGCCCAGTAGCGCGTCGAGCGCCCGGGCCAGGATGCCCGGCTGGTCGGAAGCCTCCAGCACCACGGCGCCGGCGCCGTC